>SXHS01000287.1 GCA_005773145.1 Planctomycetaceae bacterium
CATGATGGGCGAGCTGATCGAACTTAAATTGGATGTTGACATGGGGAACCTCTATTATCGGTAGTCCATTGCGTCACCGGCACAACCATCGAAACAATTTGCGACTAAAACTCGCCCCTTAGCCTCTCTGCGTCTCCGCGTGCCACATTCCCCTTCCAACCAATTGAGCCCGGCGGCCCACTTTGTCGGCAGAGACCGTTGCGTTGCTAAAACAACCCTTTCGACTTTCTCACCACCCACTCCGTGCACAAGCAACCGAGCACGAGCCACAAATACCTCCAGCGATTCCAGAGCGGGGTTCTGCGCTCGATGGGAGCCGATTCGTGATCCAGCGTTTCGAGTCGAATGACTTCGGGAACCGCAGCCGGTGAGATGATGCGTCCCCCCGTCGATTTCGCGATCCTCTCGAGTAGCGGCCGATTGCAGCGAGTGTTGGACATTTCGGTCGTCCGCCGTTCTGTGACGGTGATGCGAATCGCAACGTCGTCGGCTGCGTTGTTGCCTGCCAATAGCTGTTGAATGACCGGACCCTGTGGAGACAATTGATAGGTACCGGGCTTGAGTTCGGACAAGGCTCCCACGTAGCGGCCGGCAACTTTTTCGTCTTCCGTCAGGTCCAATACGACTTCAGTCGAATTCGGTCCGACGGCCAGGACTTGGATCGCCGCCCCTGCGACGGGGGTGCCATGATCGTCGGCGAGCCGCACGGATACCTCGGCTGTTTCGGCCGAGTCGTATTGGCCTCGGTCGGTGGCGATTTTCACGCGATCGGTGCCACTGCTACGATCCGTGCTGGTGATCCAACGCAGCAGCTGGCCCCAAAAACGATGATGGAGGCGATCGCCACGTCGATTCCGCAACTGCCAGGTAGACGGTGACGACAAGTAGGCGACGCGCCCGGCACCGACCTGGTGCCAAGCCATCAAGACATGTGGATCGGAATCCGATCGTGTCATCGTTACCGACTCTGCGGAGACCGCCTCCAGGATCGTATGGGCCGCAGGCTTTGCGCGAGAATACTCGGAGAGGAATCGAAATGGAAGGGAAGCGTAGGCGCGCGACCATGCCACTTGTGCATCCTCATAGCGGTCCTCGATAAGTGCGACTGGATGGGATGCCCCTTCGGGCGTGATACGCGGCACGAACCCTTCCCGCTCCGCGACCCGTCCGTCGCGCTGCTGTACGGGGAGAAGATCCAAGAGTGGTTGGCCGCGATAGTCGGCCGGTAAATGATGATCGCCGGCGATCACAACCACGTTTCCACCACGATCCCGGACGAACTCGACCAAGGACTGTTGGCTTGCTTTATCGAAATGGCGTGTCTCAAGATCCCCGAGGATGACGACTTGGTAGCGTGCCCAGTCGTCCAATTGTGTGGGCAAAGCTGAGCCTTCGGGCAAGTCACCGGTTGAGACGAGGTCGGGCGCAAACAGCAGCGTGTCACAGGCGATGTGGTTGTCGCGCCGAAACAGTTGTTCGAGGTAGCGATACTCCCAACGGGCGGAGTGATCCACGACCAACAACCGAAGTTTATCCTGGATGACGTCGACTCTCAACGTCGTGGAATTGTTCTCAAGCGAGGATTCTCCGTCGAGCGGGCTCACGGATAGTTCAAAGGCTTGCGGTCCCAAGGTATCGGCGGGACTCGTGAATGTTAGTGGTTCGTCGATTTGATCCTCGCTGAACATCAAAGCGCGACGCTCGATCACCTTGCCGTTGTGTTTTAGAACCAATTCCGTCTGTTCCTGGCTGCAGGCCGTCGCGGTCACGACGCTATCCAAGATGATAGAATCGTGGTGGGAGACGAGTCGCGGTGCTTTGGCGCGGTGTACCAGTACATCGCGGCTGGGGGCCGGACTGCCACTGGCAACCACATAGACCTTCATGGGGGTCAGTCGCGCTGCCACGTCTTCCGGTGTGGATCCGTGCGCGGCGTTGTGCGCGCCATCGGAGTACACGAAGGCGGCCTTCACAGCGTGCCCCGTTGCGTAGTCTCGCAGTTTCTCTAACGCAGTGGAAAGGTCGGTCTTCCCTTCACTTGATGCGTTGGCTGGCGCTGCGGGGGGATTGAGCGACGTTTTCCAATCAGCGGTCTCGTCCGTCGGCACCAAGTCATCACTAAACGTAAATCGACTCACCGAAACGCGGGCATCCAGGTTGTTGAGTCCTTGCGTCTCGAGGCCGTTTAGCGTCTCGACCGCCAGGTCGTGACGGCTCGCTGGTTTCTTGGAGGTGGCATGGGGTGTTTGCAGCAGTCCGGCAAGTTGAGTTTTCACATCTCTTAGCCATACCGCCGTTCGCCGTTCCAATTGTGTCAGATCATCTTCCAAAGTGTCAACAGCCTCTGCCAGATCATGTACGGATTCAGCGTCGATACTGCGCATGGCACGCCGCACAGTCGTGTCTGCCTCGGTTTCCGCACGCATCACATCGGCATGGATGCGCTTCCCTCGCTCGGTCAGATCCGGGTACTCTGAGTTCATCGCGGTCAGTGCGGTTTGCCAATCCCGCGCGGCTCGTTCGATGCCGGTCGTGATTGCCGTGCCGATTCGTGTGATGGTCGTGGCGCCGGCTTGATGGACCAAGGCAACGTTCAAGTCACGTACCCGTTCGAGGGACAATTGAGTGGCAACGAGTGTCTGATCCGCGGCCGCCAATGCGCGAGCCGAATCGCTAGCATGGGATAGGGCTAGCCATGGTGCGACCTCTTGAGGGGACAGTTTGTCCACGACATGCATGCTCGCACTCGCATCCACGAGAATCGCCACCCCAGTTGCGTCCGATCCCGGCTGGCGTTTGACGGCAGTTGGCCCCAGCATCATCCAGAGTACAACTGCGGGGACCAATAGTCGCAGTACCCAAAAGGCAATGGCCCAACCCGAGCCGATTACAAGCCGCTCACGCCACAATAGCCATCCAAAGAGTATCGCGAGCAACGCGAAAACTCCGACGGCAAATGCCAATGTGATCGGCCCTGCGAATTGGACTTCTTGGTCAAGCATGATCTAGATCGATTTCCCGAACGTGTAAAGTTTGCATCATTCAGCCGTTGCGCCGGAGGCGCTTCCTAGCATGGTAGGAAGCGAGGGGACTTGCGCCATGCCATACGCCAAGGATCGCCGCGAAGCGAGCGCCAGCTCGACGGCCAATAACGCCAATAAAATCCCCAGGAGTCCCCACCAGAGAGGCTTCTGCCGGGGCATATGGGAGATGTCCGAGGTGGAGATCGACAATTCGGAGTCCATGGCGATCCCCAGCTGATTTTGTAACAACGTTGACTGACTGGGGTCGAGTGGTTGCAGAAAAGACTCGCGACTTTCGCGCGCGATGTGAAAGGGAACCCGGCGAACAGAAGTCGTGCCGTTCAAGAATTGTACGGAGTAGTTCCCCGGAAGGTCCGTTTGGCGATAGCGGTACGAGGCGTGGAAGTCGTCTTCCCGATGCGACAACGAAACCGACTCTTGGTCCGGCGTCGAGATGCGCACGGTGGTACCAGGGCTATCCGCAGGGACCGGCAGCTCAATGGTGTCGCCCGACGCGAGGTTGTAATGAGTCTTTGCGGGATCGGCGAGATAGCTCAACCAATCGTGGACGGACACCACGAAAGATTTGAGCGAGGGAAAATTGCTCCAATCAAGTTCGAAGGGGATGGCCTGCACGATCACACGACCTTCGCCTATCCGGTGTTCGCATACCAATGGCTTGCCATTTCCGGTTGCCAATAGTACCGAGATGTTTTTGTCCGGCGACGGCATGAATTGGTAGTAGCGTCGCAGCCTCGCCTGATCCAGATCCAATCGCTGGGTGTCGGCCAAGTGCTCGGTCGCAGTATGTTCTGCGTCGGGTGCATGAATGCGGAAACGAGCGTGATTTTCTTGCCCTTCGGGGCACTGTACCAGTCGGTCGAGGCTCAGCGGGCTCAGCCCCACCCCTTCGTCACCCCAGGCTGTGTTGAAGGACTGAGTGTTCTGGCGCGCCCCCAAGATGACCCAGAGCCCGCCACCGCTGTGCACGAACTCGCGCAACTTCTCCAGCAGCTCGTTGTCGAGTTGCGTGGCATTGGCGAGCACGATTACGTGATAGTCCGAGAATGTTTGGTTTGCCAGTTCCGATCGCGATATGATTTGTGGCCGAAATACGGATTGCCAACGGCCATTGCCTCCCTCTTTGTCGTATCCCAGCGAGGCCAAAAAAAGCCAGGCAGCTTCGTCGGGAGTACTCTGCGTCAAGCGATCGTGGACGTACAAAACGGGGATCTGCTTCACGGCTTCCATAATGACCGTCGATTGGTCGTCGAGCAGCAAGTCGTCCGCAGCCGTGAGTTTGCAATTGCAGCGGTAGACACCAGGTTCCTTGAACGTGTGTTTCCACTCCACCGTGTGGCTTTGTTTGGGCTGCAAGGCGGGAATGTCCATGGTCTGCGTTAATTGCTCGGCCAAGTAGCACTGGAGTGAGCTGGCGGTTGTCGGGGCGGTCCCCGTGTTGGTGACTTCAGTGGTGATGACGGTTTCTTGGTCGATGGCCACGAGCGTCCGCGGGGCCTCAAAACGCGTCACCGCGCGGTTGGTAAGCTCTGTTGTGGTTGGTCCGCAGCGAACGATCTGGATGCCCGTCGCGAGCGGCGCGTTTTTTTTGCGTTCCTCCAGGCGTTTCCACACGGTGGGTTCATCCGCGTGCCAACCGTGCGCCTGGCCGTCGGTGAAGACCACGATCTCACGTTGCAGCAAGTCGGGTCCGGCGTCCAGGCCCATGGCCAGTTCGAGGCAGGCCGTGAAGTCCCCCTCTCCTTCGCTTGGCTTTTGATCGTGGCAGAGGGCTAACAGGCGGTCCTTACCGTCGGCGGTTGCGGCGACCGGTTCACGCGTCAGCCAATGCGGCCCTTGTGCGGCGGTCATGATGCGCAGGGAATCCGCCTCGCTGAGCCCATCCAGGAAATCCTCCAGCCGTTCCAGTTGCTGTTGAAACACAGTATTTCCGGATACCGTGTTTCCGTGTAGCGTTCCTGTGGAGGTCGTCCGCGCCATGGACATTGAATTGTCCAGAATCACCACGAATTCGCGGGTTGCCGTGGTCCCAAGCCAGGAACTGCGCACCAGGGGCTGCGCGAGGGCGAAAACCAGTGCGGCAAGTGCGGCCGTCCGCACCAGCAACAGAGGTATGTCTCTCAGGTTGCGCAGCGATCGATGTTGACGCACGGATTCGACCAAGAACGGCATCGCCCCCCAAGGAATGATCTCCCGTTGTCGACGTCGCAGCAGGTGCAGGATCACTGGGATCGACAACAACGGCACCGCGGCCAGAAAGATGGCATTCAGGAATTGCATGTTAGTGGACCGCTCGCCGAGGGATGGGTCTCTTATTTTTGGCACGCCGATGCAGGAAGTAGGCCAAGGCATCTCCTAGATCGCGGTCGGTTGTGATGGTGACCAGCTCCACGTCGGCCCGCTTGAGAGAATCCTCGAGTCGCTTCATGAAGGTTCCAAATCGCTCCAGATAGCTGCGGCGCATCGCTCCGGGAGTCACCGGCAGGCGAAAGCCTTTGTTTTCCAGATCCATGAAGATCGCGGACGATCGGAAGCGAAAGTCCACCTCTTCCGGTGCCAGAATCTGAAGCACCACGACGTCGTTCCCACGCGATCTCAATTGGCGCAGCGGGGCGGTGAATCGGTCGATATCACCAAAGCAGTCGGATAGCACGATGACCAATCCGCGTCGCTTCAGACTGCTTGCCAGGCGGTCGAGCTGTTCCGAGACGATGTGGTTTCCTGCCGGGGTCGCGCGTCGCAATGCCTCGCAGACGGCCCCGAAATGAGTCGAGCGAACTTGCGGACGTAGAAAATGGGTTTGCGAATCGGCTTGCATCACGAGCCCAATGGAATCGCGTTGTTGCAATAGCAATCGTCCCAGACAGGCGCAGGCCATGCGGGCGTAGTCGAACTTGCTAGGCGTCGACGCGCCGAAGGCCATGGATCCGCTGCCATCGACCACAAACCAGGCCTGGAGATTGGTTTCGTCGTCGAATTGCTTGACGTAATAGCGATCGCGCTTTCCATACACGCGCCAATCGATCAGTCTCAGGTCGTCACCGTGTGCATAGGGCCGATGGTCCGAGAACTCACAGCTCCCCCCCTTGTGTGTGGAGCGATGTTTTCCCGACATGACGCCATCCACAACGGTTCGCGAGATCAACTCCAACAGTCCGACGCGCGTGAGTGCCCGCGGATCCAGCAGCTCGTCCAGAGGCAACTCATGAGAATCGCGCTCGCCGACGGAACCTCGGCCTGTCGCGGCTGGGGACGGGGCATGCCGAGTGGCGAACGGACGGACCGCTGCGCGGCCGGTCAGTCGATCAGTGATCCATTGACGAATGGCGTTGATCACGTCCCTTTGGCTCCCTTGGTCAGCACGTGCGAATGGTGGTTGCCGCCGTGACGCTGCTGATGCTCCGCCACAATCTTCTGAATGATCTGGTCGGTATCCACTCCGGCGGCTTCGGCATTGAAGGTAGTGATGATGCGGTGCCGCATGACCGGGACGGCCGCGGCATAGACGTCGGCGGTGGTCGCGTGGACCCGCTCATTCAACAGGGCTCGCGCCTTGGCTGCCATCAGCAGGGCGATACTGGCGCGTGGTCCCACTCCCCATTGCACCATGTCTGCCACACCGGGCGGCAGTTTGCCCTCCTCGGGACGTGTGTTACGCGCCAGGTCGAGAGCCGTTTCATAAACGTGATCCGATACCACAACCTTCGGTACAAGCGCCTGCATTTCCAGCACATCGTCCGCCGCCAACACGTGAGATGTGCTGGCATCGTACTCGGTGGTGTTTCGGCGGCAAATCTCACGTTCATCGCTGCGGCTCGGGTATTCCACTTTGATCTTAAACAGAAATCGGTCCAACTGGGCCTCGGGGAGCGGATACGTGCCCTCGACTTCGACCGGGTTCTGCGTGGCGAGAACAAAGAACGGGTCGGCCATCGGATACGTCAAACCGCTCACCGAGACCTGTCGCTCCTCCATGGCTTCCAGCAACGCACTTTGAGATTTCGGTGGTGTCCGGTTGATCTCGTCCGCCAGCACGATATTGGCGAAGATCGGGCCCTTAATAAAACGATAGGCACGCTTGCCTGTTGTTCGATCTTCCTCCAAGACTTCACCCCCCGTAATATCCGCTGGCATCAAGTCAGGAGTGAATTGGATGCGGTTGAAGCTCAAATCCATAAGGGATGCCAGGCGGGAGATCAGCAGCGTCTTAGCCAGACCGGGCATGCCTTGCAGGATGCAGTGTCCGCGGCAGAGGATGGCCATCATGATCTGTTCCGATACGTCGTCCATACCGACAATGACCTTGGACAATTCGCCGCGCAGCCGCTGGTAGTTGCGGCAGATTTTCCGCACGGACTCCAGTACCTCCACTTCGCTCGCATCGGCGGCAAGACCGCGTTGATTCGTCGTCATAGGTTTTCCTTGTAGGCTAGATGGTACATCACATCGTGGCGAATAATATCGTACTTCGGGGCACGTCATGGTTGCGGCGAATTTGACGCTGCTTGTTCGGCTGGCGCTGCCTCTTCGGCGCGAATCACGCCATCCCCGTTGCGATCGGCCTTGGTGAACTGCTCATCGGTTCCCAGGAACTCATCACGCCGCAATTCGCCATCTCGGTTGCGGTCCATGGCCGTGAACCAAGGGGGAGTCGACACTTGTTGCTGGGCACCCGCGTTGATCGTGGCCCGATCGGGGTTGGCGAGCATGGTATGGGCGTGTGGCCCCAGCGCGGCGACCAGGCGTAGTGGCAAGGGGGCTGCGGGGTAGGCCGTGGTGCCGTCCGCTGATGCGGGGAGCGCGGCCAATCGTTCCGCCCATGTTTCCTGTTCGCGCGGAGATAATCGCTGATCGAAGTCCTGGTCGGCTAGTCGATAGGTGGCAAACCCATCCACAGCCGCTCCGATCGACACCTGGCCGCCGCGCTCCGCATCGGACACGCGTTGCGCCAGTTGGCCCGCGGAGATCTCCAAGTGACTTTCGCCCAGATCGATCGCGATCACCTCCTCACGCACGTGCACTCGCTCTGTCATCTTGCCCCAATGTGAAGCCAGG
>SXHS01000288.1 GCA_005773145.1 Planctomycetaceae bacterium
ACGGACGGCAAAGAGACTCGCGTCAGTCATGACGGTGCGTTGCTGACCCTACAGGTGCCGGACCATGCCAAGGTCTACATCAATGGTCAACTGACCCGTAGCACAGGAACAAATCGTAGTTATGCCTCGGTCGGCTTGGAGCCGGGCAAGAGGTATCGCTATCAGGTTCGTGCCGAGTGGGACGCGGACGGCGAGACGGTCTCGGAGACCAAGGTTGTCCAACTGACTGCGGGCAATCAAGAACTCGTCGACTTCCGTGCCTTGGCTTCTAAGAAGGTTGAAACGCGTCTGACGTTAAATGTTCCGGAGACCGCGGAAGTGCGGTTGGCCGGGACCAAGACCAACATGAAGGGTAGCCGTCGGACGTTTTCCACCGATCGATTGAATGACGGCCAAGAGTGGTCGGATTACACGATTGAGGTCACCGTGGATCGCAATGGCGAAGCCTTGACCGAGACGAAGACGATCACGCTGCGTTCGGGCCAAGAACTCGAACTGAATTTTGACTTTGAAGAGAATCGTGTGGCCTCGGCTAAATAGCCTGCCGTCTGATTCCGAACGTTCGATAAAATCCAACAGGCCCTCGCGATGGAAATTCCGTCGCGAGGGCTTTTCTTTTTGTTATCTCCGGCAGGACCGTTCCGGCACCCCATGCGGACTCAATGAACCCACGGCAAATGTGTGACCCGTTGTGGATCGAATGTCGATAACGCATACATTCGGATGGAAATTTTCATAGTCGGTTGGGCCGTCATGGACGCGGTACACCCCATCGTTCGTGGCAGGTTGCTCGTCCAAGGGGGTACACAATGGGTCGGGGAGCAGCGGGTCGGGGAGCAGCATCGGGATCTCGCAATGCCGATCGCGACAGCCGGCCGGTGTCGGCGGATGCCATACGGCCCGATGGGGTCGAGCTCTGGCTGGGATGGCGTCGAACGGTCGTGACTTTGATGCTGTTGTTTCATTTGACCGCGATCATTGCCGCCCCCTGGTCATCCCCTCCTCCCGCCAGTGATCTTTCTCGTGCGGTTGCTGAGCTATTTTCGCCCTATCTGGAATTCGCTTACCTGAATCACGGCTATCGATTTTTCGCGCCGAACCCGGGCCCCAGTCACTTGGTGCGTTATAAGGTTGAGCTAGCGGATGGCACGCATGAGGAGCACCGCTTTCCGGATACCAGCCAACACTGGCCCCGACTGCTCTATCACCGATATTTCATGATCAGCGAATCGGTGTACAACCTGACGGAGCCGGTGCGTGAGGCGCCGCCGGAAGGGGCCATTAGTCCGCAAGAGAAGATGGCCTTCGAAAAAGACCGAGCGCGCGCGGATGCATTGGTGCGCAGCCTCTCCCGATATCTGTTGGAGCATCACAACGGCCAACGGATCGAACTCTATCTTCAGCAACACATCATCCCGCCTCCTTGGGAAATCGTGGCGGGCAAACAGCTCAATGATCCGGCGTACTACGAAGAGCGACCGCTGGGCGTGTTTCAACGGGATGAATTGTGAACACGATCACGAAATATCTGAGCGAACTGGTGCAGGGCACGCGTCGGGGGTGGAACCAGTTTTGGTTCACCTCGATGGACGTGGCCACCTTATCTCTGATTCGCGTGTTGGCGGGTGCGATGTTGGTCTACACCCATCTCGTCTGGTCACGCCAGTTGTGGGCATTCCTGTCCCCCAACGGACTCCTGGAGCGGAGTTATGTGCATAAGTTACGAGAGCTGCCATCGGGCATGCCGTCCTTCGCCTGGACGTACTGGGATTGGTTGGATCGGCCGGCGGCGATTTGGACGGTCCACATTCTGGGCCTCGTGGTCTTGGTGATGTTCACGTTGGGGCTCTTCACGCGTGTGACGTCGATTCTCGCATTCCTCATCACGATCTCGTACGTCCACCGCTTGCCGGGGGCGTTGTTTGGCTTGGATCAGATCAACGGCATGCTGGCCTTGTATTTGATGCTGGGGCCGGCCGGGGCCGCCTTCTCGCTGGACCGGCGGCGCGCGGCGGCTCGTGGGACTCACGTCCCCACGCACTCGGTGGCCGCGAATATCGCGATCCGCTTGATTCAGGTCCACATGTGCGTGATCTATTTCTTTGCCGGTGCCGGCAAGCTTTTGGGAGCCAGTTGGTGGGATGGCACGGCCATGTGGGGGGCCGTTGCTAATTTCGAGTATCAATCCGTGGATATTACGTGGCTCGCGCACGCCCCTTGGGTTATCAACGGCTTGACCCATTTGACGGTCACCTGGGAGTTGACCTATCCAATCCTCGTTTGGCCGCGTTTGACACGGCCGATCGTGCTTCTACTTGCCGTACCGCTTCATCTGGGCATCGCCTTTTGTCTGGGGATGATCACATTCGGATTGGCCATGTTGATTGGCAATTTGGCCTTTGTGTCTCCGGATCTCATTCGCGCCGTTACGCGTCGAGGTCTGGCAGCGGACACCGCCGTCCGAACGGGTAAAGTCGTGAAGGACGTTTGATTAGCGTTGCCCGTTCCCAGGGCTCGCCTGTTACGTGTTTAGCCTGCTGGCATTGCGAAGGTTGTAGCGGCAAGAGAATCACCACGGGCCACCAGACTCATCAGCCTGAGGCCGCTAGTAGCGCGAACCGAAAATCCCGCTCGGCTAGAAAATAAGTCTCGCCCGCTTGCCTCACGATGAGCTTTCCTCAAAAACATGCGTTTCTCAAAGACAGTTCGTTCCTCAAAAAACGCGCGCATCTCTGGCTCCCTCCCCCTTGCGGCTCGTTTTACCACACAAGCACCGACCCAAAAAAATTGGCACCTGCGAGAAAACTGCGGTTGGAGACGGGTGGACAGTCGTTCGAGAGCGGCCCCGCGGGACTCGGAACAACAAAGCCTCCGTTGGCTGGAAGGGGTCATCTGCGTCCTCTCGGTTGGGCCGGCGGCGTTCCTTCAGCCACCATGCCGCACGCAGGGAAAATCGTATTCGCCCGGCCACAAGAGTCTAATTTCCAGATGGCATCAACAGCCCAGTACCCCCGCCCGCGACGCTAGGTCGAGCACTTGTGTGGTACAACGCGCCGCAAGGGGGAGGGGGCCAGATCGGGTGTCTGAGGGACTGAGGGTGAGCGGTTGGCGGCTGACTCGAGCCCGCTAGGAGTCGCGTTGTCGCATTCGACTTCGGGCGAGTATACTGGGGTAGTGATCTGAACCGACACAGTAGCTGGGGAGTAACGAGTGGTGATTGACCAATTGGCCGTGATCGGAGCCACGGGTGCGGTGGGGCAAATTGTGTTGCGGTTGCTGGCGGAACGGCAGTTTCCGGCCAAGCGCGTGCGCCTGTTTGCCTCGGAGCGATCGGCGGGGAAATCGATTCGATTTCGCGATCAAGATGTGACCGTGGAGCCGTTGCGGGTCGAGTCCTTCCGCGGCATCGATGTTTGCATCGCCAGCACGCCTGACGACGTGGCACGGGATTGCCTGCGCGGCATCGCCGAGCAGGGGACCATCGTGGTCGACGAGAGCGGCGCCTGGCGAATGGCGGCCGACGTGCCCCTGGTGGTCCCCGAAGTCAATCCGGAGGCGATTCGCGGGCACCGCGGTCTGATTGCCAGCCCCAATTGCTCGACCACGCAGATGGTGGTGTGTCTCAAGCCCTTGCATGACGCAGCCCGCATCCGTCGGGTGGTGGTCAGCACCTATCAGGCGGCTAGTGGCGCGGGCATCGGCGGACAGACGGACTTAGAGCAGGGGACCCGCGCCCTGTTGGACGGTCGTCCCTATAACTATTCGGCTTTTGTACATCCGTTGGCACTCAACTTGATCCCCCAAATCGGATCCGCCAAGCATGAAGGCTACACGTCGGAAGAGATGAAGATGGTGTGGGAGACCCATAAGATTCTGGGGGACGATTCGATCCGCGTCTGTCCGACCTGCATTCGCGTGCCGGTAACGAATTGCCACAGCGAGAGTATCTTGGTTGAGACGGAGCGGAAACTTTCGGTGCCCCAAGTTCGTGACATTTTTGGCGCCGCAGCTGGGATCACGGTCGTGGACGATTTGGCCGCCAACCGTTATCCCATGCCGCGAGACTGCACGAATCAGGACGATGTATTCGTCGGCCGTATTCGAGAAGACCTCTCCAGCGATTGTGGCGTTACCTTCTGGTGTGTCAGTGACAACCTGCGCAAAGGGGCTGCCACCAATGCCGTGCAGATTGCCGAGTTATTGGTGAGAGCACGAACGGCGGTCTAGCCGTGGTGAAGCCGGAACGAGTTGTGGCCATGGCCCCGGCGTCCTCCCGTTCGAGCGACCCGCGAAGATCGTACAAGATGACGCTGGCGTACGATGGCAGAGCCTACAAAGGCTGGCAGCTTCAAGTGAACGAGACAACCGTGCAGGGAACGATGCAAAGGGCACTGGCCAAATTGGCGGAGCCGCCCATTGAATTGATCGCGAGCGGTCGCACGGACGCGGGTGTGCATGCGTTGGGGCAGGTGGCCAGTCTGAAGATTGCCAGCAGCCTCGAGGCGTTTCAGTTGCAGCGCGCGCTCAACTCGCATTTGCCCACCGACATTCGCGTGTTGGATCTTGTCCCAGCCTCGGCCCATTTCCATGCGATTCGAGACGCCACTGGCAAGTGCTACCGGTATGTGATTCAAGACGGCATCGTAGCGGACGTGTTCCAGCGTCACTATTGTTGGTTCGTGCCTGGGCGATTGGATGAGGTTGCCATGCAGCAAGCGGCCGACTCGCTGCGTGGAACGCATGATTTTGCCAGCTATCAAGGTTCGGGTTCGCCGCGCAAATCGACGGTGCGCACGATCTCGGAATTCACGGTACGGCGCAGGGCAGGGGAGGGGGGAAGCTTCTTGGTGTTGGAGGTCGCAGCTAACGGATTCCTGTACAACATGGTACGCAACTTGGTGGGGACATTGGTCGAAGTGGGGCGTGGCCGACGGTCGGTGGAGTGGCCCCGGAGCCTGCTTCAGGTAGCCGATCGCAAACAGGCGGGGCGTACGGCTCCCCCGCAAGGACTCTACTTGTTGCGGGTCGAATATGCCGGGGGTACGTGATGGATGTACTTGTGCTTCGCGCCTCGTGCTTGGTCACACCTAAGAATACGGGGCGGATCAAAAGAGTGGCGTAGGCTTCGCGCCTGCGAAATCAGCGATGCGAATCGCGCATGTCATCACACGCATGATTGTTGGCGGAGCCCAGGAAAATACCCTGCTGTGTTGCCGTGACTTGATACGTCACTACGGCGACGACGTCTTGCTGATCACCGGCCCATCCCCCGGGCCCGAGGGGAGTTTGATGTCGGCGGTTGAAGCAGCCGGTATTCCGTTTCAAGTGCTGCCCGACTTGCGGCGGGCCATTTCTCCCTGGCACGATGCGCGTGCGTACCAGCAATTGAAGCGTTCGCTACGTGGTTTTGCGCCCGAAGTGGTTCACACCCACAGCGCCAAGGGGGGCGTGTTGGGGCGATTCGCCGCGCATGCCCTGGGGGTGCCGGCCATCGTGC
>SXHS01000037.1 GCA_005773145.1 Planctomycetaceae bacterium
AGCAGCGAATGTTCGGCGCCGTTTAATACCGGATATTCAAAGATCCAAACCACGCGCGGCATGGAGTTGCACCATCAACGGAGTAGCCCGTAGACGGTCAGCGTTTGCTTCAGCTTTTGCTCGGCGGCCGCATCGAGCGGCGTCATTGGCAGACGCAACTCGCCGGAATCTCGCCCGAGTAACCGCATGGCCGCCTTGATCGGAATGGGGTTCGTAGATAATCCCAGCAGATCTCGGCAAAGCGCGAAGAGTCGGTGATGTCGTTTCCTGGCGGCTTCCAAATCCCCACGAGCATACGATTCAACAAGTTCCCGCATGTCTTGGGGGACGATGTTACCGACCACCGAAATCACACCCTCACCGCCGACCGACATCAGGGGAAGCGTCAGGCTGTCATCTCCCGACAGTACCGTCAAATCCGTGGCACAGAGAATACACGATGCCTGGTCGAGTGACCCGGTGGCTTCCTTCACCATTGTGATGTTCGCCAAGTCGGCCATGCGGATGATGGTTTCCGGTTCAATATTTTTTCCCGTGCGGCCGGGGATATTGTACACACAGAGAGGGATTCCCACTTGTTCGGCAATCGCTTGGTAATGCTGAAAGAAGCCGTCTTGCGAGGGCTTGTTGTAATACGGTGCGACGACCAACGCGGCATCGGCTCCTTCCTTGGCCGCCCAGCGGGTCAAACGCAGGGCCTCCGCGGTACTGTTCGACCCGGTCCCCGCCATAACCTTGACGCGTCCACGTGCGGCCTGCACGACTTCCGAGATCACACGCTCATGCTCCTCATGGGTGAGTGTGGGTGACTCGCCCGTGGTGCCGACCGGACAGACAGCCACCGCACCAGCCGCTATCTGGAATTCCACCTGCTCTTGCAGACGTTGGCAGTCCAACTGCCCGTCGCGAAAAGGGGTCACCAGCGCGACCGACAGTCCAGCAAACGAAGAACCTCGCCTGGGCATAGCTCCAACTCCTACGATTTTAGAAAGTACCAAATGCGTTTTGCGGACCTGCGGGCCGCGTGTTCCTTAGTGGCCGCGTGCGGCCGCCGTGATCAGGTCCTTCATCTCCCTGACGGCCTGCTGCATTCCCACCATGATCGAACGAGCGACAATACTATGACCGATATTCAGGTCGGACATTTCCTCCAGCGATGCCACCGGACCGACATTGCGGTAGGTGAGGCCGTGGCCGGCATGCAACCGCATGCCGTGATGCCGGACCCTTTGCCCGGCACGGGTCAAGCGATCTAATTCGGCCGCGCGCCGGTCGCGGGGCGCGTCGGCGTAAGCGCCTGTGTGCAATTCGACCGCCTGCGCGCCGATTTTCGCCGCCCGATCAATGGGGTCGAGGTCGGGATCCAGGAAAAGGCTGACCATGATCCCCTCCCCCTGCACTCGCTGCACAGCATCAGCCAACGCCACTTGTGTCCGGGCCACATCCAAGCCCCCTTCCGTCGTGATTTCTTGCCGTCGTTCGGGAACCAGGGTTACCTGATCGGGCCGCAAATCAAGCGCGATCTGCACCATCTCATCCGTGCAGGCCATCTCCAGGTTCAATTCGACAGTCACGGTCTGCCGCAACAAAGGTAAGTCCCGATCTTGTATGTGCCGACGATCTTCGCGCAGATGGACGGTGATCCCGTCCGCTCCTCCCAATTGGGCCAACATGGCAGCCCACACAGGATCCGGCTCAAAGGTTCGACGTGCCTGCCGCACGGTCGCAACATGGTCGATATTCACCCCTAGTTTTGCCATATTGCCTTTGTTTTTAACCGCAGCCTATGGTGGAAAAAAGTTGCCCCAGTGTGCGTGATCATGTTAGTTGCTTGTGCGGGCGTTTGCAACTCGCGTTAGTTGCCACAGGCAGGATGCCTATGTCACTTTCTGGTCCTATTCGCATTCTAACCGAGCACCGTGGTTGTCCACGGCAGCGATGACGAGCTGATCCGGCGACAGGCCGAAGCGAGCGCAGAAATTCTGTGTGAACTGAATGGCCGCGACGGGACTTGGCAATAGGGCGAATAGAGTCGGCCCCCACGAACTCTGAGCGACGCCGCGAATCCCTTGACTGCGTATCGCCGCCACCCATTGAGCTAATAAGGGGGACGCAAACGGTCCACCCTGACAAGGAGCGAAACAACGGCCGGCTGCCATACCATATCGATAGAGGCTCTCGCCAAATCGGTCGAAGTCCGCCCCCCGCGCCGCAGGCACCAAGCGGGTTTCCAGCTCCTCGATCAACGTTTGGGTCACCTCTCGCGGGACGGCTGGCAGTCGGGCGAACGCCACTTGCTCATCCTCACCGGCTAGTCCCTCGCCATCCGGCGGCGACAGCAGCACGAATCGCCAGGTTTCGGGTAAGGCCATGCGTTCCGCCAAGTTCCCTAGGCGGTCGCCAGGCCGTTTGCCTCGATCGACCAACAATCCTCCTTGCAGGAAACCATGAGTGCCAATTGCCGATCGCTTACCCCGGTTGACCGACGCTGCCAGAGATTCAGGCGATTCGGCCTCTCGCCCCAGCCACGCATTCAAACCGGCCGCGACAGAAAGGGCCAACTGAGTACCGGTTCCCAGCCCTCGATGCATGGGGGGGGAGTCCACGACCTCGATGCAGCAATCGGGCAAGGAAGGCTGGCCGTGATAGACAGACCAGTGGCTTGCGAATTGCGTGACGCGTTCGGCATGTCTCCCTTTGGCCATCCAGGCATCGGACTCGGTGATGCGAAGCACCAGCTGGGGCGGCGAAACCATAACCCCCACACCGCCGTAGTCGTATTCTCGCGCCACCCCTGCGCCGAACGCCAACAATCCGAAATGCAGCCGGCCGGATGCGCGGACGGTCATGGGGTTTGTGTTGGTTTGCCTCATGCCGATGACGTCGCTTGCTGGGATTGGTCTTCGATGTATCGCTCGAGCAATTCAAATGCCTGCTGTTCCTGAACGCCAGCCGTCTTGTCCACAAGCGTGCGCAGTTGTGCCATTTGGGTGCGAATCTGCGCGATGGGGAGGTGGGCCGTGCGGCTGGCCAGAATGGCGGCCTCGACGACGGCATGCTTGGCCCGATTGAATCCGAAAAAATCGCGCTCTCTTCCCCACTCGGCCACCAAACAGTCCAATTCCGCGCGGGGGAGTCGATCGTCGATTCGTTCCACGCGAAAGGCGTACCACCGGCAGGCCGACAGTAGGATGTTTCCGGGTACGCGGGTGGCCGGCCGATGTTCGGGAACGGACTCAAATTGACCGGTGACTGCCCGGGCCAGCAGTTCGACATCATCAACGACATGGAAGATGCCCGCCCCCGTGCGAAGCAGGTTGGCGAACGTGGTGGACGTCTGATAGGGACGTAAGATCAGTCGCTGCATCGTTGCATCCACCTCCGGCCCCATCGGAGACAGATGAAGACTCTGGTCTTCATTCAGCGTCGTCAGAAGTCCTTCCAGAATGAGTGGCATGGGATCGATACGACAGCTAGGGATCGGTGTCAGCGAAATTCAGGGTACGTCAGTAATAAAATGTATGGGGCGCTGCGGGAGGTTGCCAAGCCGCCATTGGAACGGTGCGTCTCTCTTCGTATCCGGAGGGGGGCAATACCCCCTCAGCGACCCCGGCCAGTCGCAGGAAGCCCCACAACAGGTCGTAGCCGTGCTCGGTCAGAATGGATTCCGGGTGAAACTGCAATCCGGCCACTGGTGCCTCGCGGTGCCGTAGCCCCATGATCAGTCCATCGTCCGTGCGCGCGGAGACCTCCAGGCACGCGGGCAATGTGGTCTCATCCGCGATCAGCGAATGATACCGACCGACTCGCAACGGATTGGGGAGGCCGGTAAAGATATCGCGGCCGTCGTGCCAGATAGGACTCGCTCCGCCATGCACGGGATTTGGTGCCCTCACGATCGTTGCTCCCAGACCGGCAGCAATCGCTTGGTGACCCAAGCAGACGCCCAGAATCGGGATGATGCCCGTGAGCTGCCGAACGATTTCCAGGCTGCAACCAGCCTCCACGGGCGTGCAGGGACCTGGAGAAAGTACCACGGCTCGTGGGTTTCTCCGCCGGACTTCGTCCACGTCAATCGCGTCACAGCGCACGACGTCTGTCGTCTGCCCCAATCTTTGGAAGTAGCGGGCCAGGTTGTAGACGAAGCTGTCGTAATTGTCGATTAATAGGACGCTCGACATCTTTTGTATTGGATCCCTTCCATCCCATCAGTCTACCAGACGGGGCACGCCATTGCCGCAATGTCGCGAGGCGCCCACGAGTTCCCTCAACACCGCTAGTAGTAGTGTCATTCCTACTTGCAACACGGCGCAAGCTATCCGACAATGGCGGGCGGCCCAGGGGTATTTGCGATGCCGGGGTCAAGAGCTTTGTGTGATGGAGGATGACGATTGCCGCGATTTCCACGTTGCGCCTTACGGTGCGTTTTGATGCTCGTTGCGACTGGCGCCGCAGTGCCGCGCGCGACGTACGGCGCGGATGAACGACAACGGGTGCAGCAACGCGGCACGTTGATCTGGGGGGCCGACGCCGAGGGGGGAGGGCCCTACGTTTTTCCGCGCGACGATGCGCCGGATCAGTTGGCGGGGTTCGAGGTCGAATTGGCCGAGCAGCTGGCGAAGCATCTCGGGGTTCGCGCCCAGTTCCAGCAGGGGCAGTGGGACAAGCTCCCCGATCTCCTCACTCGCGGTGATATCGACATCGTGCTGAATGGGTACGAATGGCGTCCGGAGTGGGCCGATCGCTTCGGCACGTCGATTCCCTACTATGTTTACGAACTGCAATGGCTCGCTCGCCTCGGTGACGGAGCCGTGAGCGAGCTGGCGGATCTGGCCCAGCCGCCGCGGGACCCGGTAGGCGGGGCCCGCCGCTGGCGCGTTGCCGTGTTGGGGGGCTCGGCGGCTCATGACTATTTGGCGGCTCACCATGCAAACTCGGTCGAGCCCGTGCCATTTGACGGACTAACCGATGCCCTGCGCGCCGTCGAGCTGGGGACTGATGGACTCGCGGCCACCTTGCAGGATCTTCCCGGGGTCACGTTCTACGAGCGTGGGTTTCCCGGGTTGCGACGGATCGGGCCCCCCGTGGGCCGAGGCTATTACGTGATCTTGGTACCGCGCGATGCGTCCGAACTGCTGCAAGCGATCAACGATGCGATTGTCGCGAGCCTGCGCGACGGCAGCTTGCGGCAGATTCTCAGTCGCTACGGCTTGTGGACGGAATCGCAGCAAATGCGTGCTTTGGAGACGGACGCATTTGGTCGGTTTGATCCAGCCCTGTCGCTACCACCACCATCGTCCGCGGAACCAAGTGTTCCGGCGCAGTCGTATGTGCCGGTGCGTGGTTGGCACGTCATTCGACAACGGAGCGCGTGGCTGTTTGCCGGCGCTTGGATGACAATCCAGCTGGCAGTGGTTTCCATGCCTCTGGCCATCGTGCTTGGGCTCGGCCTGGCGTTAGGGCGACTTTACGGTCCCGGCGTGTTGCGCTCCGTCTGTGCGCTGTACGTCGAGATCATTCGCGGAACCCCCCTCGTCTTGCAGTTGTACGTGATTTTTTTTCTGTTGCCCGAACTGGGGTGGCACATGAATGCGTTCTGGGCCGCGATCATGGGCCTGGCCATGAATTATTCCGCGTACGAGGCCGAGATCTATCGCGCGGGACTGCAGGCCATTCCAGCGGGACAAATGGAGGCGGCCTTGGCCTTAGGCATGTCGCGCCCGCTGGCTCTGCGACGGATCATCATTCCGCAAGCCACACGTCTCGTCATTCCCCCCGTGACCAATGATTTTATTGCGCTTTTTAAGGACACCGCCGTTTGTTCGGTGATTACGTTGGTTGAATTGAGCAAGGGCTACTACATCCAGGCCCGTAGCACCGGGGGCGTGTTGGAGCTGGGATGTGTGACTGCGGGACTCTACTTGGCAATGAGCTATCCCTTGTCGGTGATGGCGGGGTACCTCGAACGACGTCTGCGTGCGGGGGGGACTTCATGATTCGCATCTTGGACGTGCATAAACGATTTTCGGACGCCGCGATCCTACGGGGTGCATCGCTCGATGTCGAGCGTGGCAAGGTGGCCGTCTTATTAGGGATGTCTGGGAGCGGCAAGAGCACACTGCTGCGGACGATCAATGGCCTGACACCCTTCGATCAGGGCGAGATTCTCGTCGACGACCTGCGGTTGAGTGCCGGTGCTCTGACGACCCAACAAGGCACACTGCACCATATTCGACAGCGGGTTGGTATGGTATTCCAACAATTCCATCTCTTTCCCCATCGCTCTGTCCTGGAAAATGTCATGGAGGCCCCTCGGTGTGTGCTGGGGCACTCGCGAGAGGCTGCTCGCGACGCCGGTCGCGCGTTGCTCCAGCAGATGGGGTTACAGCATTTGGAGAACGCACGCCCGTCATCCTTGTCGGGCGGGCAACAACAACGGGTTGCGATTGCGAGGGCCATGGCGATGAACCCGACAGCCTTGTTGTTCGATGAGCCCACGAGTGCCCTGGATCCGCGTACCTCAGCCGATGTTGCAGCGATCATCACCGAGTTGGCGCGGGATGGTCAGGCGATTCTGGTGGTGACACATGCGATTCCATTTGCCCGCGGTGTGGCCGACTGGATTCATGTAATGCACGACGGTCGCATTGCCGAGTCCGGTACGCCGGAACAGGTACTGGGCCATCCGATTTCTGAAGCCACCAAACGCCTGTTGGCGGATGCCAACTGACGGTGCGAACGACTTGACGTTCTCCACGTCGTGGTGGTGGATCATTGCCACGACCGTCTGTCGTCCGGGCCGTCCATCATAAATCAAGTGCCCGAAGGATACCTTCTGCCTTGTCCCAGGTTTCCTGGTATTCCTGCCGTGGTTTGGATTGGGCTACAATCCCTCCGCCGACGGGGATTTGCCACCATCCGTGGCTGGCGGTCACGGTGCGGATGAGGATGTTCAAGTCCATCGAGCCGTCGAGTCCCAAATAGCCGAGGCAGCCGCAATAGGAACCGCGAGCGGTGGGTTCGAGTTCCGCGATGATTTCCATGGCACGGACTTTGGGTGCCCCCGTGATTGACCCGCCGGGAAACGCGCCGCGTAACAGGTCGATAACGTTTTGTCCCGGGCCTAGTTCACCTTCGACCGACGACACGAGATGTTGGACAAAAGAATATGTCTCGACTTGGCACAACTGGGTAACGCAAACGCTCTCTGGGCGGCAGACACGGGAGAGGTCATTGCGCAGCAAGTCGACGATCATGACGTTTTCGGCACGATCTTTTTCGCTGTCGCGCAGGGCACTCGCCGAAAACAAATCGGCCACGGGCTGCGACGTGCGGGGACGGGTGCCTTTGATCGGCCTCGCCTCGACGTGTCCAGCCGAGACGCGCAAAAAACGCTCGGGCGATGAGCTGAGGATCTGCCAGGGGCCTCCGTCAATATAAGCGGCAAACGGCGCCGGATTGCGTTGTCGCATACGCAGGTAGAGACTTACTGCATCGTCTTGCGCCGGATGCAACAGCCGTTGCGAAAGATTCACCTGAAAGACATCCCCGGCGTGGATGTAATCGATGCCTCGTTGCACCATGGCACAATACTGATCCGGCGAGAGATTACTTGTCAGGTGGGGACGACGCGAAACGGCGTATTGCGGCGCTAGTTGTTCGCGCGGCAATGGTGGCACCTGAAGGGGGCGTGCTGTGTCCCGATGCACAGGTCCGGCCGCCAGCCATTGTTGCATCTGTTGCATTCTGGCCTGCGCCCGCTGTTGGCGCCGTACCGGGTCGTGCTCGGGCAGGCCCTGGCTGATGATCCAGCCTTGTCGTAGTTCGTGATCGATGGCGATGACCACGTCGTAACATCCCACTGCGATTGCCGGATGTCGGAATTCATCCCAGCGACACTGGGGAACCCGCTCCAGGCTATGGGTCAGTCCGTAGCCAAACAGGCCGGCGATGCCCCCTTGGAACGGGGGTAGATCAGGGATTACCCTTCCCTGCCACGTCCGCATGACGCCGGCCAAATGGGCCAGCGCGTCGCTGCCATCGGCAGGCGATTCGATCCACATGACTGGGTCGACCGCCAGAAAGGAATAGCGGCCGAGGTGAGGCTCACGCTGAGCACTGTCCAGATACAAGCACTTGGGATGACGGCAAAGAATCTCAAACAGACGCGCCGCATCTGGTTCGCCCGGCAGCGGTTCCACCAAAGGGAATGAGGCCTCTTCAATCTGCAACACAGTCCGTCTCCGCAGCCGGCCGGGGATGTCTTATGCGTTCTGGACATTGCGCGTTGGGGACACTGCGTCAGCCGTCGCGCGACCGAGCCTCATTTTTATCGTCGGATAACGACTGGCGGACGGCATGCGACCTGCCGGAATGCTCGGGTTGGGTCAACAACCCCCAGTTCAAAGCCTCATCCTGGCGGTATTGTTTGCCCAACGTCAAGGCCGTGACGGCCTTGCTGAGTTCATAACCCAGGTAAAACGCATGGGACGGATCCATTGGGCGCGGCTGCTGGGCCAGCAGCTGTGCAAACAGCTGGTAGGGGTTAACGTCCGTCAAGTACAGGTTGGCAGCAACCAGATGGAGCTTGCCTTCCTCAGCAAACAGCCGGTAGTTGGGGTCCCGGATATCGTGTGCGAGTTGCTGCAAGACGGAGGCCCCCTGTTGCCAGACTTGGGGGTCACGCAGCATCACCAATCCAGGATCCAAGTGTTTGGCTACCACGCGGTACCGATGGGCGTGGTAAACCAATCGGCGCGCGTGATCGCATTCGCGAACGGCGCTTCGGGCCCAATTGATGACCTGCGTTGTCAACACGCTGCGGATGCCCAGTTCCTGACAAACGGCTAGCAGTAACACGTTCACCCCAGCCGAATCCACGTCGGTCAACTCGGTCAAATTGCCGATGCCCATCATCATTTCCGCGTCCGGATACCGCTGGCGGATGGTGAAGTAACGCTGCAGGCTGGCGGCGAACCCAACCCCAATCGGTTCCAGGACCGGGTCGATGCGGAAGGCAATCCCAGCGCGGCTGAGAACGTCCAGGGATTCTTCCAGGCCACCGAGGGTGGCGAAGTCATCGGGGATGACGACCACCGGGCAACCCCAGTCCGTAGCAGCACGGCAGTTGGTCGAATTGACCGACAGGACCAGCTCAGCACCAGCCGCAACCGCTGCAGCCACTTCCTGTTCGTTCCAGCTATCGATCGACACGCGATGTCCATCGTCTCGCAGGGCGCGGATGGCATCACCGATTTGTGACCAGGTGGTCCCAGGCAGACAACCGACGTCGATCAGATCGGCACCGTCCTTGGCCAATTGTCGCGCGACGGCGAGCAGCTCTGTGCGTTCCATGAGTGGAGCCGCGTTGATCTCCGCCAAAATTTCGATGTCGTGTTCCCCATACGAGTCTGAGGGCTCCCGGCTGCGTCCGAAGTAGCTGGGCAACTCGTGCAGGTCACGCGGGCCAAAAGCGATCGGGATCGGCGTAACAGCCTGCAATGGGGTGAGGTCCCCCTGGCAGTGGCCAGGCAGGATAACGCGTGTTGCTTCGGGAGGGACGTGCAGGTGCCGCGCTATCCAGACCGGAGTCATCAGCGCCGCGACGGTGATCGGCATCACCTGAATGGTGAAGTCAAATGGTACTTCTTGGGCCAGACGCGATACCAACGGCCGCAGCGCGGATTCAGCCAATCGGCCCGTGACGAAGTGAATGGACTCGTGCGAGGTCATGGGCCCGGCCAGCCGGTACGGAAACCACCATTGACATGGAGGGTTTGCCCATTCAGAAACCCGGCCCCTGGCCCGACGAGAAAACGTACGACGTGGGCCACGTCCAACGGTTCCCCCCAGCGGCCGGCCAAGGATTCAGCACAGGCGCGACGCTGCCACGACTCCGGCGCGTGCTCGCCCCAAGCGGTCTTGATCCAGCCGGGGGCCACACAGTGAACACGCACGGCCGGCGCCAGCGATTGGGCCAGGCTACGCGTGAAGGCCATGACCGCCCCCTTCGTTGCGCCGAACAGCTGGCCGCTTTCGTTTGCCATGCCCCAGTCGGCTTGATCCCAGCCGACGTTGACAATCACTCCACCCGCGCCGCCCATGGCTCCCATGCGTCGGCCGATCTCGCGTGACAGACGAATCGTCGCACACACGTCCACTCGCCACAGCTGTTCGAGTTTCTCTTCGAACGAGTCATCCGCCGCCGAGCCCGTTAAGACGTCGGCGCCAGCATTGTTAATCCAAATGTCCACGCGACCGCGCCAAGACCAAGCCTCGCGTAACAGCCAATCCTGATGGGTTGGATTGGCCAAGTCGTAGAGAATCACGTGGGACTGGCGCCCGCGTTGTCGAATGCCATCCGCAACTTGACGGGCCGCATCGGCGTTGGCTCGTGCATGAACCAATACGTCCGCCCCGGCATCGGCCAGCTGCTCGGCAATCGCACGGCCGATTCCCCGCGACGCCCCTGTCACGATGGCAACTTTCCCAGCGAGTTCGAGGGAAGCGGACGTGGGGGCGCCGACTAGCGATGGCTCCAACATGCTACACGCGGCGTCGTACGGACTGCGCGACTCCCATCAAGCCCAGCAGCAGGAGACTGGCACTGGTGGGTTCAGGCACTTCGCACGGAGCAATGGATTCTACCAGTACCACGAAATCGGTGTAGTTGCGATCACCACCACCGTTCCGGTCCTCCCACGCGAGAATGAACTCGTTGCTGGTCCAAACGCCTGCTGCGAATGGCGGAATCTGAATCGAGTCGCCCTGGCCCTGGAAGGCTACCATGTGGTCGACACCGTCGGTGTTCAACGATGTGTCGCTGTAATGCGTTTGGTGATTGGGGTTGCCAGGTGCATCGCCCAAGTAGAAACCGAATTTATTGCCGGCGAAGTCCACGCCGGTATCAATAAAGTTGACGTAGACGGATCCGTCCGCCAGGATGGAAATCAGTCGCTGATCGCCACTGCCGGCGGCCCCATTGAAGATCTCGACCTGATTCGCCCCATTGTAGATTCCAAAGGTGTTGGTGCCCGCGAACCCGGCCAGTTCGACCACCAAGGTTGCCACGGAACCGCCGGCTCCGCCGATGCTCCACATCGCATCGTTCCCCTCGGGAATATCGTCCGTGTTCACGTTGACACTGCTTGTGCCACCCACCGTGATCCCATCCAACACGGCCTGCAACTGAGCACCGCCGTTTCCATATCCGCCCAGTGGCGTTGCCATGGCCAGAGGCGAAAATCCAGCCAACGCGAGAAATAACGCGACCCCAACCGAAAAACTCTTTTTCATGAGATGTCCCCTCACCGGTGCGCCGACCAAAATCGACACTAGGTATTACTAAAACTGCCAATACAACTGCCATCACGGCCGGCGGCTCCAACCGCCGAGGTCCCTATATAAGCAAGCCGCGTGCCGTCGAAGGACAAACTGGGCCGATTCTTGCAAGTCGTTGCTTCAAAGGATGTTGTGAAAGCGTGCCGGGCCATTGGGGGGGTGGTGCCGAGGGGAGCGTGTTTCAGGTTTTCACCAAGTTGGTGAAAAGGTTTCACAAGAACAGGGAATCGCCGTGAGGGGTTTTTGATCGACGGCTCGTTTACCGGCGGAGCCCTCATTCGAGCACACATCATTGGACCACACGGCTTTGGGTGCCACGGGCGGCTTGCCCGCCCGTGCCGCGTCTTGGACGCTTGCGAATGGTGCGTTAGACTAGCGATCCATCGCGGGTACCGTTTTTAAGTTTTAAGGCCAACATAAGACGGTGAATATCGGACGGGAGTTACGCAGATGACACAAAAAGTGACGCGACGGGACGCGATGGTTGCCACAGGCGCAGTTGCCGCAGGTCTGTCCGCCGTTTCGGTAGCGGCTGGGGATGAGGCGACACCGCAGTCCAAGCCCAATACTAAGCGGGACTGGTGGGACAAGGAATTTCGCCAGTTAGTGACTCTCGGAGAGAGCACGACCGCCGGCGGATGGTCGAGCTACCGTGAGCGTTGTTGGGCACATTTGCTGGCCAACATGATCAATGACTACCAGCGAGTCCCGGTCCAATTGGTGAACGTGGGCATTGGTGCCAATCTCATTTCCACACGCAGTCCGGCTTATGAGCACGGTGGGAAGCCCGCGGCGCTTGAGCGATTGGAACCCCACGTGTTCAAGCATCAGCCGGATCTGTTGACCGTCGCCTACGGTTTGAATGACTCGCGCGGCGCCACGCCATTGGATCTATTCACCACGGAGCTGCGCACGCTAGTGGATCGCGTCCGCGAACGCATTCAGCCGCTGATCGTTCTGCTAGGGCCGTATTACGTTTTTGGTTTCGATATGTACGGTCCACACTTCAATCACGCGACTCCGGAAATCTTCCATCAGTACAATCAAGGGATTGCCGAGGTGGCTCAGGAAAAAGATTGTCTGTTCGTCGACCTGCTCCCGTCGTACGGCAACGCTAATTGGCTGATTCATCACGACGGCGTGCATGCCAATGATCTGGGGCATCGCATCGTGGCGAATAAGGTGTTCGAGGTTTTGGCCAGCAATTGCTCAGGCTTGGCGAAAGAAACGAAGGAGCTGGAGCAATACATCCCCCGGTGGCGTGATGAGTCCGTGCTGCGCAATGAGGTGTTGGAAAAAAAGAAATGATAGGGAAAACGACGCCCAGCAGGGATGAGAGGCGCTTGTGCCGGAAGTAAAGAGCGCGAAAGACTTGCGCGAGCACATGCCGCAAACGGCATTCGCCTTTCGCGGTTACAATGTGACAAACTTGGGACGTACGCGTGAGCTATTGGAGCATCCCGTCTACGGTGGGGTCGTGCAGCGGCATTTGCGGTTGGGGTCGCAGGTTTGCGCCGATCTCGTACACCGAACCGTGGATTTGGAAGTACGCATCCGCGAGGGGCGGGACACGGACTTAGACAGCTACGATGAGGCCATTGCCTTGATCATGGCGGTTGAAATCGCCCAGCTAAAGCTATTGGAGGAGTTTTTCAATATTCAATATTCGCGGGCGCGGATGGCGATCGGCTTCAGCCTGGGAGAGATTGCCGCGCTGGTAGCCGGGGGCGTGTTTGCCCTGGAAGATGCCATGCGGATCCCGATTCAGTTGGCCGCCGATTCTGCGGCCTTGGCACACGACGTTACTTTGGGTGTTCTCTTTTCGCGTGGCAAACAGCTCTCCGTGGAGAGAGTGCATCGGCTGTGCATGGAAATCAATCTGGAGGGGCGTGGCGTCGTGGGGGTTTCTGCGATTCTCTCCCCGAACTCCGTGTTGCTGATGGGGCAACAGGACACTCTGGCACGATTGACGCCCCACATTAAATCGCTGGGGGATGGACGCACCTACTTGCGTCCCAACGAACATCGCTGGCCCCCCCTCCATTCGCCCGTGATCTGGCAGCGGCAGATTTCTGATCGAGCCCGACACCTACTGCACACCATTCCCGGCGGTTTTCGAGCCCCCGTCCCGCCTGTCCTCTCGCTGGTTACGGGCCAATTGAGCTATACCGAGACCAACACGCGGGAACTGCTCGGTTATTGGGTCGACCACCCCCAACGACTCTGGTCGGCCGTCGAGCAGACCTTGGCCCTCGGGATCGAAACCCTGATTCACGTCGGCCCCGAACCCAATATCGTGCCGGCCACTTTCCGGAGACTGGCCCTGGATGTTGAGGCACAGATCAAGACGAGTATTGGCGTACGTGCCCTGTCTGGCATTGTGCGCCGTCCCTGGTTACAGTCTCTGTTGCCGCGACAAGCAGCGTTGCTGCGCGCGACATCGCTGCAGCAAATCACGCTGGAGGATTGGTTGCTCGAACAGCATGTGCGCTGATTGGATCTAATGGTTGATTAAGAATTGCAACCCATGGGGAGTATGGCCATGTGTCGTCAAGGTTTGGTGCTCGCTGTTCTGATTCCTCTCGGGGCTTGGGCTGCGCCGGCACGCGCCCAGGAAAATAATCAACCTCCATCTGGGTTTCGGGCCCTGTTTAACGGCAGCGATTTGAGCGGTTGGCATGGCATGGAGCACTTCGACCCGCGGCAATTGGCCAAGCTGTCACCGGAAGCCCGCGCGAAGAAGCTCGAGGCGGAGACGGCGACGGCACGCCAACACTGGAGCGTGCAGCAAGGTGAGCTGATCAATGACGGCCGAGGGCCATTTTTGACGACCGACGAAGAGTTCGGCGACGTCGAGTTGTGGATTGATTTCAAAATAGCGTCGCACGCCGACAGTGGTATCTACCTGCGCACCACGCCGCAGATTCAGATTTGGGATTACACGGATGGCGCGTTCGCCAAATTCGCGGCCGAAAAGGGTTCTGGCGGCCTCTGGAATAACGCGGCGGGATCTGCCGGCAAGGACCCCCTTGTGTTGGCAGACCGGCCGATCGGCGAATGGAACCGATTTCGCATCCGTGTCATCGGCTCCCGCACGTCGATATGGCTCAACGGTCAATTGGTGGTCGATCACGCCTTGTGGCACAATTTCTGGGATGCCTCTCTCCCGTTGTTCTCCCGAGGCAAACTGCAACTACAGACACACGGCGGTGAAGTCCGCTGGCGCAATATTTTCCTGCGAGAGATCCCCCCTGCCGAGGCCAATCAGATGCTGATACACGAGGCCCATGAGGGCTTTGTTTCCCTGTTCGATGGGAACTCGCTGCAAGGTTGGCGTGGCGATGTCGATAGCTATCACGTCGTGGACGGGGCGATCGTTTGTAAACCCGAACGGGGCGGTACCCTCCATACACAGGACGAGTACGGCGATTTTGTCGTCCGTCTGGAATTCCAAGTGCCGCCTGGAGGAAACAACGGCTTGGCCATTCGGTACCCTGGTGAGGGTGATTCGGCCTACGTTGGCATGTGCGAATTGCAGGTGCTGGACTCTGAGCACCCGAAATACCGGGATCTCGACCCCCGCCAGTTCCACGGCTCCGCGTACGGCATGGCGGCCGCACATCGCGGCTATCTGCGGCCGACCGGTGAGTGGAACTTCCAAGAAGTTCAAGTCAGGGGCTCGTCCCTGCAAGTCGAATTGAACGGCAATCGGATCCTGGATACGGACCTGGAAAAGGTGACCGAGTATCTGGACAATAACCCGCATCCCGGTAAGTCCCGTGCCCGCGGCCACTTTGGCTTCGCAGGCCACGGAGATCCCGTACGCTTTCGCAACGTGACGATCAAGACGCTCCCCTAGTTCGCGCATTCGAAAGGAGAACGGATATGCCTGTCGATACTGGGCGTGTCGCGGGGCGACGCGAGTTGCACATGTCGACGCTGAACGAATTGCGCCGCGAAGTGAACCAAGTCGGGCAGGTCAAGCATCGGTTGCTGGGAAACTGGACGCTGGGGCAAATTCTCGCTCACGTGGCAATTAGCTTTCGAATCGCCGTTGATGGCGCCCCCTTTCGCCCCCCCTGGTGGTTGCGGCTGATAGCTCCACTATTGAAGAACCGCATGCTGCAGCGACCGATGAGGTCGGGGTTTAAGCTTCCGTCGAATATGGAGGCTACCTTTATTCCTAAGCCCGAGGTAACCACTGCGGAGGGGCTGGCCGAATTGGAAAGGCAACTCAGTCGATTCGAGCAGACTCCCCAATTGGCGCCGCATTCCGTATTTGGTCCGTTTACTCGCGATGAATGGACCCAATTTTTGTTGCGGCACGCGGAAATGCATTTGAGTTTTGTCATTCCTGAGTCCGGTTGATGAATGGGCTGCATCCCCACCGTGAGATTTTCCCAGCCGTTTATACTCGCCAGCCAATCGCCACAACGTCGGCGTCTCCTGCAGGATGCCGGATTTGCGTTTCGCGTGATCGAACCAAGCCCCGGCGCCGAGTGCGGTATCTGCAGCCGTGAAACGCCTGCCGAATTGGTGGCGCGGCTCGCGTGGCAGAAGGCGCGTGATGTGGCGGATCGCGTTGACGAGGGCTGTATCATCGCCTGTGATACCTTGGTCTTTTGCGTGGGGCAGGTGCTGGGAAAGCCAGCGGATATTGACCATGCGCGAACGATGCTGCGACAATTGCGCGGACGGCCCCATCACGTATTGAGTGGGCTATGCATCTGGCAGCGGCCGCGCAACGATCAGCAATTGGACGTTGTGCGCACGGATTTGCGAATGGCGGATATCTCAGACGCGGACCTGGAGGCGTACTTGGAGAGCGGGCAATGGCGAGACAAGGCGGGCGCCTTCGGCTACCAAGATCGGCTCGGTTGGATCGAAATCACGGCGGGGAGCGAATCGAATGTGATTGGCCTTCCCATGGAACGTTTGCGGGAAATGCTGCAAACGCCGATCGACGAATGAGTTCGTCTCCAGAGTGGCGAACCGCGCGAGCTCTGCCCGCGTCGGGCGATGATTGACCGGCCATTGGGGGGCCGTGTTTGGAGTACAGGATCAACCCAACGGAGAATTCCATGAAAACGACTTTGCCTCTGATTCTGTTTGTGTTATTCACGGGAAAACCCTTACTCTTCGCTGCCGATCCAGCGCAATGGGAAATGGTCGACCTCATCCAACTCGACGGTCTCGACATCTCGCTCTCGAAACCTCGGCTTGTGACGCGTGGCTCAGGTTATCTCTGGTTTCCCACGATGACTCGGCTGTCCGGTGGTGAACTGTTTGCCAATTTTTCCACCAACCGCGACGAGATTGTCCTGGATCGGACGTCGTCGGTCAGTTGGTCCGATGACAATGGCCTCACCTGGAGCAGCCCCAGCTCGATCGACGCCAAGGGCGACTTATTCGCAGAGACCATGCTGCGCCTGAACAGTGGTGATGAAATCCTGTTGCCATTCAATCTCTACCCCGACAACGGCAGAATGCGAGGGTTGTACCAGACGGTCTCCGGGAAACGGGGGTCCCGGAATGTCGAGTGCTTCGACAAAGGCCTGACGGTCTCTGGCTGGCCGCGCCCCGATCGCAGCTTCAATGCGGAACTGGGGCTCTCTGGATTTGGCTTCAACGGCCAATGCGACCCTGCAAAAACGGGCGAATATCTCGCCACGATGTATGGCTATTTTAAGGACGAGCGCCGATATAGTCTCGTATTAGTGGAATCCAAAGACGGAATCGATTGGAGATTTCGCTCGTTGATCGCTGGCGCTGACTGCACGCTCAAGGGTGTCGACGGCCCTTGCGAATCGGCCAC
>SXHS01000038.1 GCA_005773145.1 Planctomycetaceae bacterium
CCCGATGTCATCGACCTCCGTCGGATCGTTGCCCGGTTCTCGCGCAAATTCACCTTGTTCTTTATCGCGATACGTCTTGGAAATACAGCCCCCTCCCCAACCCTCCCCGCAAGGGGGAGGGAGCCAGACCGGATGACTGAGAGTGACTGAGGGTGATCGAGGGTGATCGAGGGTGATCGAATGGAGCAGGATTTCCGGTTCGTGGTACTAGCCACCAGTTCTCCAGCGCGACCATTCCCGAACTGCCAACCGGACGCTACGTCGTTCCGGCTGATGAAATGCCATCCAGGCAACGCCGGCTCGCTAGACGCGTACTTCGCCCGGGAACGAGCGGCAAACCGAGAAATCCGTCACGGCAACGCCCATGGTGCCGCACGAATCAGCCCGAAGACAAGCGAACCACAAGCTATAATAAATGGAACCGCATAATGAATCATACAGCATGGCGTGGGCCGAATGGGATTCATGATTCACAAGGAGGGCTGAGGATGGGGCGATCCGATACCGTTTGTCCCCGCGGGAAAACGGCACAGTCCAGCGGCACGCTGCGTGCCCGGCCCGCTTTTGGCATGCGCCTGTATGTGGCAGTGGCGTACCTGGTGTTGGCCCTGCTCCCCTGTGCATGGAGCCAAGATCCGCCGGCTGGCAAAGCCGTAGACGAAGCGGGCGCAGCCACCTCACGGGGCCGGTTGATCCTAGTCCCCTTGCCGTTGACCGACGCTGCGGAGCGTCGAGTGCGGCAGTCGGTGGACCGTGTGTTGCGAGAATTGGGCCGCACCGACGCTCGACCAACGCTGGTCTTCGAGTTTTCGAATACGGCCGAGCAAGCGGCCACTCAAACGCAATTCGGCCGTGCTTTGGACTTGGCTCGCTTCCTCTGCAGCCCGGCTTTGGCCCAAGTGCGCACGATCGCTTATGTGCCTCAATCGATGCGCGGGCATGCGGTATTGGTGGCGATGGCCTGCGAAGAATTATGTGTGGCGCCGGACGCTGAGGTTGGGCATGCGGGCGTCCAGGAGACCAACATCGACGCGACGCTGCAGGCGGGCTACCGAGAAATTGCCGACCACCGCCGCACCATTGCGGCTGCGGTGGCATTAGGCATGCTGGACCCATCGTTCGTTGTCTACAAAGTCACGACCGCTGCTGGCGTGCGATTTGTGTTGGCCGATGAGTTGGCCCAATTGCAGCAGGAGGTGGCCGTCCAGGAGGTGGAGACCCTGATTCCCGCTGGGCAGACGGGTTCATTTACTGGCGAACGGCTCCGTGAGTTGGGATTTGTAACGCATACCGTGCGCGATCGGCGAGAACTGGCCGCCTCCTTGCATATGGCCGCCCACGAATTGCAGTCGGAACCGGTTTCGGATGGAACATGGCACCCCATTCGTGTGGAATTGCGTGGGCCCGTATCGGCCAATTCGGTGCAATGGGTTCAGCGGGCCATTGAGGAACAACAGCGAGCTGGCGAGGTCGATTTTATCTGCCTGTGGCTCGACAGCCCGGGGGGCTCGCCAGTGCACAGCAGCCAATTGGCGAAGTTCTTGGCCAGTTTCGATCCGTCCCAGGTCCGCACGGTGGCCTATATCACCGGTGAGGTGTTGGGGGATGCGACCTTGATCGCCGCGGCATGTGACCAAATCGTTATGCAAGAGAACGCGGTCTTGGGGGGGGAAGGGGCGTACGAGATCTCAGCGGACGAAGCAGCCCTCATGACCCGCGCGATGCGCGATTTCGCTCGGGAAAAATCTCGCCGCTGGTCGCTGTTCGCGGCTACCGTCGACGCACGGCTGGATGTGCATCGCTACCAACGTCGCGGGACTGACGTGCAGGAATTCTTCTGCGAGGCTGAGTTGGCCGAGCAGCCCGATGCGGACCAGTGGCAGCGCCGGGAGTCACTTACAACCCCGGACTCACTATTTCACGTCTCGGCTGAGAAGGCCAAGGAACTGGGCATGATCGCGGCCAGCGTGCCGGATCTCGCCTCATTGGGCCAGTTGTACAACTTGGAGCATGTTCCCGAAATGATCGATGTGAGTTGGGCGCATCGTTTGATTACGGAATTGTCACAACCCCATGTGGCGGCATCCTTGCTGTTTCTCGCCATGCTGGCACTGTTTTTCGAACTCTCACATCCGGGGGTCGGCTTAGGGGGCTTTGTATCGGCATTGTGTTTTGTGCTGTATTTTTGGAGTCAATATCTGCACGGCACGGCGGGATGGTTGGAGGTTTTGTTATTTCTTACCGGGGCCATTTGTATTGCCGTCGAGATTTTCGTGCTGCCGGGATTGGGGATTTTTGGCATCGGTGGCGCGGGCTTGATCCTGGCATCGTTGGTACTGGCCAGCCAAACCTTTGTGATTCCTCGCAACTCGTATCAAATGCGCCAGGTACCAACATCGCTGTTCATTGTACTCATGGCCAGCTTGGGGGCGATGATCGGCATGGCGACACTCAGACGCTACATCCAACATGTGCCGTTGGTACGCCGTATGCTGCTCCTCCCTGTAGAAGGTCAGCAGCAACAGGAACTGGAACAGCGAGAAATGGTCGCTGACCGTCGTGCGTTGCTGGGACGAACGGGCATGACGACCACCATCCTGAGCCCAGCAGGCAAGGCTCAGTTCGGTGATGTCGTCATAGATGTGATGAGCGACGGGGAAGCCGTGGCCCGCGGTACGCCCGTGACCGTGACACACGTGGCGGGAAATGTCGTGGTCATTCGACCGATCGAGTCCCCCTTGACGTCGGACTGAATGGGGCGGGCCTGGCGAAGGACAACGCCGTGACAGACCATTCGATGGGCCGCTTGTTCCCAAGCTCTGCCCTTGTCATTACCCACATTTTCAGAGTCGGCATCCGCGCGACCGTATCGATCTTTTCTGGGCCAACGGCCCATCCGTTTGCATAGCCCAGGCAGAATGCCTGGGAAGTTGTTGCCGTTCGATCATCAGGGCTAAGGGCCCGACCGTTTGTAGATCCCCGAAACAATGGGCCGGGCCGTTGGCCCTATCGGTTCCCGGATATCCTCTTACCCAGTCCGATGGACTGGGCTATGCAAACAGCGGGGCTTTGCCCCTCGGAGTCAATATCGGTGCGTCGTTGACAGCTCCATCGAATAGGACAAGCCGCCCGTGGCACTGAGAATTGCAGTACCAAGACTGGAACTACCAGACCCGTCGCAGCCAGACTTGTGACTTATGTGGTACGATAACGACTCTGCATCCCTGAAATATGGCAGCAGTCGTTGGTCGGCGCCTGGGTGGCAGGCAGGCTGACCGAGTTTCAACTGGATCAGGGACTTATCCCAGAGGAATGTGTCACGATGGACCTGTGGCTTGTGGCCGTGCTGCTGCTGGTGGTTGCGGCGGCCTTGCTGCTGCTGGAGTTATTCGTTCCCTCTGCCGGCTTGTTGGGATTCCTATCCACGTCGGCCTGTATCGCGTCCATTGTGGTGGTGTTTGTCGCCGGCGGACCGGTCGCCGGTGCCACCTACTTGGCTGCGGTGGCCCTCGTCGTGCCGTTCCTCGTGATGGCGGGGCTACGATGGTGGCCCCACACGCCGCTGGGACGTCGCATCTTGAACTTGGACCCAAACGGGGCCAGCTCGGACATCGGTGGCGGCACGCTGACGGCGTGGCAACAACTGAAAGGGCGGACGGGCACGGCTAAATCCAAAATGCTCCCCAGTGGCGCCGTGCTGATCGATGGCGTCACCTACGATGCCGTGTCGGAAGGTATGCCGATTGAGCTCGGCGAGCCGATTATTGTGCAATTCGTCGAGGGAAACCGAATTGTTGTGCGACCTTACCGGGCGTCGGAAACCGGGGCGCCGAGCGTGCGGATCGATTCGTCCGAACCGCAGTTGGAAGACCCATTTCAGGATCCGTTGCCTTGACAATGACTGCGGGCTCGGATAAGACACTGTCGAGGAGTCGGTGATTTTCCGCTACCCCCAGCCGTACGAAGGCCTACAATGGATATTTGGCAAATTCTCATCATCTGCGGCTTGATCGCTGCCCTGTTGTTCGGTCTGTTTGTCTTTGCGGTCTTCGCGCGATTCTTTCGTTATTGGATTCAATCGGTTACGACCGGTGCCGGAATTACGATCTGGGATTTGTTGGGGATGTCGTTTCGCAAGGTCAATCCCGCCATTATCGTCCGCTCAAAGGTCATGGCCGTTCAGGCGGGGATCGGTGACTCTGCGGGGGTTACTAGCAGCGCCCTGGAGGCCCATTATCTGTCGGGTGGCAACGTACCGTTGGTGATTCGGGCGTTGATCGCGGCGCGAAAGGCGAAGACCATGCAGCTTTCCTTTCAACAGGCCACCGCCATCGACCTGGCCGGGCGGAATGTGTTGGAAGCGGTGCAAACCAGCGTGTATCCCAAGGTCATCGATTGTCCGGCGCGTGATACGACCCGTCCCTCATTGGACGCCGTTGCCAAGAACGGCATTCAATTGAAGGTCAAGGCTCGCGTCACCGTGCGCGCTAATCTCGATCGACTGATTGGTGGTGCCACCGAGGAAACCATTGTGGCTCGAGTCGGCGAAGGGATTGTGAGTGCGATCGGTTCCGCCGATTCGCACAAACAAGTGCTGGAAAATCCGAACATGATTTCCAAGGCGGTGCTGGCCCGTCGCTTGGACTCCCAGACGGCGTTTGAGATTGTGTCCATCGACATCGCCGATATCGATGTCGGGGATAATATCGGAGCGCGCCTGCAAGCCGATCAGGCGGAAGCGGATACCCGCGTGGCTCGGGCCCGCGCAGAAGGCCGCCGCGCCATGGCCGCCGCCGCCGAACAAGAAATGGTGGCGCAGATTGAACGCAGCCGCGCGAAACTGGTCGAGGCCGAGGCCGAGGTCCCCAAGGCGATCGCCGAGGCCTTCAAGAGTGGTCGACTCGGAATCGTCGACTACTTCCGCTTGCGAAATGTTCAAGCAGATACCGAAATGCGGTCGTCCCTCGCC
>SXHS01000289.1 GCA_005773145.1 Planctomycetaceae bacterium
AAACGTCGCTAGAATGCCGAATCCGGCCACGGCGATGATTAGGAACAATAAGATATTGAGGAGTGTTGTCTCCATCTGGACGGCTGCGAGGAGTGGACCCTGTAGTTCCATCCAAGTTTGGATCTGATAGGGAAAAGTGTGAGCTGGAAAGCGAGCTTGCAGGCGATCTCGCATGGCCGCCAAGTTGGCTCCGGGGCGCAAGCGGAGCTGAATCGAGTTGACGGCACCAATGCCGCTGGTCGGATCCAACATACCACGCAGTTGCTGCAATTTTTCAATCGGAACAAACGCAAACGTCGAGTCGTACTCACTCATTTTGCTTTCGTACAAATCAACCACGGTAAAGGTATCGTGCAAGAACTTGGGGGGCGTGCCTGCTGAGGGGAGCGAAATCTGTACGTCATCCCCGGGACGACAAAGAAAATGATCGACGACTTCGCCGTTCGCGTCCCGATCCCGTACGCTGGCCAGCCCGATCCCCAGTATGACCCCTTCAAATTTTGGGTCTTCCTGTGACCTCGTTTCGCCCGACTCCAGGCCGGCAAAGGGATCCCCAGGCGCCCCCGCCTCGTTTTCGAGATCATCGTCCGCAGCGGGCCGGGGAGTCTCCGCCAGGTTGGCGTTTGGGTCCTGGCGGATTTGATCCATGCGCCGACGGGCTTCGTCCATCGCCCGTTGATAGCGCAGGTTTTCGCGCCGATAGGTTTGGCCGGACTCGTGTGGGAGCCGCGCGTCGTATCCCGACTCGCGCAACGCAAAACTTAGTTTCTGGCGATTGGCCGGATGGAGCAAATACTTGCCAAAATCGCCCACCTGTGTGTAGGTTGCTTGATCGATTCCAATCAACGTAACCGGGCGCGTATGAGACTGGCCCCCCATGCGAAAGCTCAAGAGGGCTGGGACGTGCACCGTGGCGGTCATGCCGATCAGGTCGTCCCCGAGCAGACGCCGGATTTCATCCTGCACGGCTGGCGGATTGCCGATCCCATCCAAGCCATGCGACTCGACCACGATGTCGGACAGAATGTCGTGCAGGCGTATGTACATCTCATTCTGAAATCCCTCCATCACGCTGTTGACCACGATCATGGTGGCCACTCCCAGCGTGACACTGACGATGGACGCCAGCGCGATGTAGCGCGTGCGCAGATAGCGGAGGCACAACAGTAGTTTGTACATCGTCGGTCCTCGGATTCGATCTCGTTTGGCCGCAGGGCGGGCGGATTATAGGGAAGTGGCCGTTTGAGTCCAAGGGAACAATTCGGGCACCCGACGGCGCGCTTGGAGAGCAGAATGCTAGCGGCTGCGACGCCCCGGCCCATTAGGCCTCAGGGCGCAGCAGCGGGAACAGAATGACCTCGCGGATTGAGCGGGCGTCGGTGAGCAACATCACCAGCCGATCGATGCCAATTCCCAAACCGCCGGCGGGGGGCATGCCATGACGCAAGGCCCGCAGGAAATCGTGATCCATGCGGGCCATCGACTCCTCCGAAGAAAGGCCGACCAACTGTGTCCGAAAGAGTTCCTCTTGCAGGTCGGGATCATTGAGCTCGGTGTAGGCGTTGGCGACTTCCATGCCCTCCACAAACAGCTCAAAACGTTCCGCGATTTGAGGATCGGACGCTTTGCGCTTGGTCAGCGGGCAGATGCTGGCCGGATAGTCCACGACAAACAGTGGCCCCTTGAGAGCATCCTCCACTTGTGACTCAAAGACATCACTCTTGATCACATCGGGGTGGCGTTGGCCGGTCTCGATCCCCAGGCGTTCGGCCAAAAGGCGAACAGCGGCCGAGTCCGCCGGGTCCACACGGGTGTGTTCCTGAAACAATTCGTGATAGGTCTTGCGCTGGAACGGGGGGGTGAAATCGATTTCGTGTTCACCCCACTTGAGCCGACTCCCTCGTCCGAGTGTGGCGATGGCATCCACGATCAGTTGCTCGGTCAACTCCATCATGGTTTCGTAATTGCCGTAGGCCTCATAGACCTCGAGCATGGTGAATTCTGGATTATGACGTGGACTGATGCCTTCGTTGCGATACACGCGTCCCAACTCGTAGACGCGATCCATGCCCCCGACCAATAGTCGCTTAAGGTGCAATTCCAATGCGATGCGCAGGAACAAATCGATATCGAGCGCGTTGTGGTGGGTGGTGAAGGGTCGTGCCGCTGCTCCGCCGGCAATCGAGTGCAGCGTTGGGCCTTCGATTTCCAGAAATGATCGCTGCTGCAAAGTACTGCGAATCGAATGCACGATGCGCGTCCGGTCGTGAAAGCGACGCATGACATCATCGCGATAGGTCAGGTCGAGATACCGCATGCGCTGACGCAGTTCGAGGTCGTGCAGGCCATGGTGCTTCTCGGGGGGTGTCTCCAACGACTTGCTATGGAAGTGGAGCTGCTCGGCAAATATGGTCAGCTCGCCGGTCTTCGTGCGGCGGAGTAGGCCATCCACACCAATCAGATCTCCCAGGTCAAAGCATTGACTCAATTCCCAATGTGCATCCCCCACTTGCTGTTTGCCCACCAACAGTTGAATTCGCCCCGTTTGATCGCGCAGGTCGAGAAATTTCAGTTTGCCGGAGTCCCGGCTCAGCACGATGCGGCCGGCCGCGCGCACGCGTGGCCCCATGATTTCGCCCGGCCCTTGTTGAGCGAGCCAGGCGCGAAAATCCAACGAGCCCTCCGCGGCTTCGACTTCCGGCAAATCGAGTGATACTCCCGCGGCGGTCACATACCGCAACTCAGCCGCCAACGCCCGAATGGTGGCGATGGGCTGGCGGCCATCAAACCGGCTGCCCCAAGGATCAATCCCAAGCGCCTTCAAGCGGCGCAGTTTTTCGCGACGTGCGGCCTCATGCACGCCAGGGTCCACGCTGGCGTCCACTACGGTGTCCGCACTGGGGGACAACTTGGGGGAGACCGCGGCTGGGTCGGAATCGGCAGGCGGGTCGGGCATGGAGTGCATCGGGGCATTCTAATCGACTGGCCGGTCGGGTCAATGTCAGCTACCCAGCTCAGACGTCATGGTTCACGGGGGGACGAATGCTTTGGAAAACTTTTCCCAACGCTCTCGTACACCGGGAATCAATCGACAGGCGTTTTCGTGATACACCTTGCGGAGCACCTCGTCCGGCAGCTCAACGCCATAGATACTCCACAGTCCTTGCGGGGGAAAGGGCTTCTCAGAGTAGGGAAAATACTCATCGCGAGTTTCCAGAAAACGCCAATACAAGGCGAGTCGTTCGGTCGGCCAGGGGCCATCCGTGCCGAAGAGAATCCGGTCCTGGTACCGCAGGAAGAACTCGCGGGCCGTGTAAGGTTGACGCCCCAATTCACTGATCCGAGACGCCAGATCCACCGTTAGGTTGGGATACTGGTCCAACCAATGACCCACCTGCTGCAAATCCTCGGCGCTGCTGGCGACGTGGGCGCCGATGAATTGCGTGCGCGGATGGCGCGCGATCACGCGATTGCGGGCGTCCAGCAACTCCTCGTATTTGGGAAAGTCGCCGCCATAAAAACTCCAATCCGGATGTCGCTGCAATTCGTCCCAACGTTCGTTTTGCTTGTCGACCGGCAGGAAAAAAGCCATCGGGTCTGCCGTGTGCATCATGATCGGCAGCCCCAACTCGCCACATGCCGCCCAAATGGGATCCCAACGTGGGTCGTCGATGCGCACCAGCGTCTTGTCGGGATTGCGGTAGCCCAGGCCGAGTTGCTTGAAAATCTTTACACCACTGGCCCCTTGCTGACGTGCCGTGGCCAATAGCCGGGCCACCTGCCGAGCGAAGTCTGGCCGGTGACAATCCCAACTGGCAGGATCCGACCCGCTTCCGCTCCCCTGCCAATCCACATGCACGAACACGACGAAGCGGTCCGGATAACGGCGCCATAAATAGTTTGCGTGTTCCTGCCAAGTGTCTCCCAGCTTGGCATCCATGCTGGCACAGACGGCAATCTGCTGCTGATCCATCGCACGCACAAAGTCGTCCAGCCCTTCCTCCGAGTCGTGCAGCCGGACCGTAAAATGCGTGTGTACGTCCACGACGGGAAATCGAGCATGCACTCGCGGATGAGCCGGGACGCGCAACATGGACTGCGGGCGATAGTCTTGTAGCAGTAGGGGAGAAGAGGACAGTTCCGCCGCTTCCGCAGCCCAGGCGGGCCTCGCTCCGCTGACGAACACCTGCTCAGCGGTCACCGCTCCGACGAGTAGCCAGATAGAGGCCGGGATGGCCAAGCGACTTGGAACTAGGGCTGGCATGGCTGCATGTTACCGTGACAACGCCCTTCCGGCCAGCATGTCATGCAAGGTACGGACTGGGGGCCGTCGGCTGGTTGGGGGCGAAAATCCGCCCGCGCTTTGCCGGCCCCTTGTCTGATACTATATCATTGGTGAGTGTCATCCCGGATGGAACTCGGGTCTTCAAGCACACATGGCCTCGGATCATACCCAATACCAATCGAATGAGGAACTCGGACAGGCCCGCAAATTGAGCCTGCACCGTACGCGTCCGCCCACGGAGGTTCCGGGCTACGAGACCGTCCGGTTTCTCGGGTCGGGGGCCTACGGCGAGGTGTGGGTGGCCATCGACCGAAATACCGGGCGGAAAGTCGCGATCAAATTCTATGCCCATCGCGGCGGTGTCGACTGGTCGTTGCTATCGCGAGAGGTGGAGAAGCTGGTCTTCCTCTCGGCGGACCGCTACGTCGTGCAGTTACTGGATGTGGGTTGGGATGCTGATCCGCCGTATTATGTGATGGAGTACGTGGAGAACGGCTCACTCGCGGACCATTTGGAGAAGCACGGCCCCATCTCGGTTCCCGAGGCGCTGGAGATTTTCCGCGAGGTGGCGGTCGGATTGTCACACGCCCATGGCAAAGGCGTATTGCATTGCGATTTGAAGCCGGGCAATGTCCTGTTGGACCAAGACCACAAACCTCGGCTGGCTGATTTTGGCCAATCACGTCTGTCCCACGAACAAGTTCCGGCATTGGGAACACTCTTTTACATGGCCCCCGAGCAGGCGGACCTCGAGGCGGTCCCCGACGCACGTTGGGATGTCTACGCGCTGGGTGCCTTGTTGCACACCATGCTGCTGGGCAAGCCCCCCCATCAGGCCGATGATGCCGTGGAAGGGATTCAGTCCGCCGTGGATCTGGGGGACCGACTGGCTCGCTACCGCAATCATCTACGACAGGCACCGCGCCCCGTCGCACATCGCAAGCTACCCGGCATGGATCGCGGTTTGTCCGCCATCATGGAGCGGTGCCTCGAGATCGATCCCGAAGAACGTTTTCCCAGCGTGCATGGGGTGCTGGAGGCCGTGCAGCAATATGAGTCGCGCCGTACCCGGCACGTTTACGTCGCGGTGGGATTGGTGGGGCCAGCGCTCTTGCTCTGCGTTATGGGGCTCTTCGGTTGGCGTGGCTATCGTGGCGCGGTCGGCGATTCCGAGCGCGCCGTGGTGCAGCGCGCCGAGGAAAGCTGCCGCTTCGCCGCCAAATTCGCCGCCGAATCGGTCTCTCGGGACCTGGAACGATACATCCAGGCCATCGAGGAAGTGGCCCATGACGAACAACTCATTCGCGCGCTGCGCGAGGGGGTCGATCATGAGGAAATGAAACCACTAATCGACCCAGCCCAACGCAAAGACTTGGCGGCGGGTGACCTGAAAAAGGTCAAGCAAAGGGTTTTGGACCATCCTGCGCGACAGGTCCTGCAGCAGTATGTCGAGCACTTGCTGCGGCGCTCCGATACCCAGAAGGCAGCCAGCTGGTTTGCCGTCAGCGCCACCGGCTTCCATATGGCATATGCGTCGCGGCTCAGCTCCGACAACCCCACCGGCAGCTTTTTCGGCTACCGAACCTATTTCCACGGTGGTCCCAAGGATCTTCCTGAAAACCAACTCGATGTTTCGCCCCTGCGTCAGACGCATCTCTCTGCCGTGTTTCAGAGCAAGGCCACGAAAAACTTCGTTGTGGTCATCTCAACCCCCGTCTTCGATGACGACCGATTGCTGGGAGTTGTGGCGCTGAGCATCGAACTGGGGAACTTTCGTCGCTTTGCCGGTAGCGATCATCAGTTTGTTATTTTGGTGGACGGCCGTGAGGGGGAGTATCGAGGGGCCATACTCGAACATCCGCTATTCAGCGAGTTCCTCGCGAAGCGTGCGCAGCTGCCGCTTCACTACAGCCAAGACCCGAAGTTCCGTGTGCACCTGGACGAGTGGCCCAGCGATGTGCAACGCTATGAGGATCCGTTGGGCCTGGACCCTGCGGGGGCCAAGTATCGCAAGACTTGGATCGCCGCCAAGGCCCCCGTGAATTGGGTTTCACGTGGCGGACAGTATCAAGACGGTGGTGAGCAGGAGACCGGTTGGATGGCGGTTGTCCAACAAGACTATGAGGCAGCCAAGGAGCCGATTCACCGCTTGGCTGGTAAACTGCTGCGAGATGCCTTGCTGGCGCTTGGGGTGGTCGTCTCGCTCATCGGCGCCTTGTGGTTCTTCGTCGTTCGATTGATGTCGCACACGCGGAACCGGCCGGGACGCCGCGCGCCGTCGGACGGTCAAGCGCCGTTGCACAGTCGCGAGACCGTCCAGCAAGCGGATGCTTGATCCCCCAATAGGCGTGTACGATCATGGCCGATTTGATTGCTCAAGGTGAACGACCGGAAGACCGCTGGCGTCGCGCGGTACCGCCGGACCGTAAGGTAACGCTGGGCAGGTCGGCGGGCGTTTGGTCGACTCCGTGGGACGAACGTATTTCCCGCCAGCATATTGAAATGCTGTGGCGGCACGGACGCCTCGAGGTCATGCGGCTCCCGCAGACCCGCAATCCGATCTTCTTTCGCGGGCGCGATACGACCCATTGCCAACTGAAACCGGGCGAACATTTTGTCATTGGCAAGACAACCTTCTCGTTAGCCGATGAAAAGGTCCAGGTGTCGGTCAATGAACCAGCCCCCGTGAACGAGCAGCGTTACGATCACCAGTACTTGCGACAGGTCCGTTATCAGGATGCCGATAAGCGCATCGACGCCCTGAGCCGACTCCCGGAAATCATTCTGGGTGCGTCCGACGACAAAGAACTCTTTGTCCGCCTGGTCAATGTGTTGCTGGCAGGCATTCCCCAGGCCGCCTCCGTCGCCGTCGTGGCGCTCCGTGAGGGACCACGCAGCCAATTCGACCTCGAGGTATTGCATTGGGACCGTCGCCGAATGACGGGGGAAGATTTCCGTCCCAGCGAGCGTTTGATTCGCCAATCACTGGAACGGTCCGAAAGTGTCGTGAATATCTGGAGTGGCAATAGCGTTGAACGGGGACCGCAATTTACGCAGAGTGAGAATGCGGACTGGGCCTTCTGCACGCCGGTTCCGGGCGTGACCTGTCGCGGTTGGGCCATCTACGTCACGGGCAATCTTCCCAATGTACCGGCCACGCCGAACGCATCCGACCCCTTACAGGTGCGGGATGACATGAAGTTCGCCGAACTGGCCGCTGCCACGTTGGGCCGACTCAGTGAACAACGGCGTCTGGAACGGAGCCAGGCGAGTCTCGGCCAGTTCTTCTCTCCCTTGGTGTTGGAAGCCCTGGCGGGGGCGGATCCTGATGTGGTGCTGGCGCCCCGTGAGGCTACGGTGTCCGTTCTCTTCTGCGACTTGCGCGGGTTTTCTCGCCAATCAGAACAGTCCGGCGATGATCTCTTGGGCTTGCTGCGGCGCGTTAGCGACGCGTTAGGTGTTATGACACGACACATCTTGGAACAAGGTGGCGTCGTAGGAGATTTCCATGGGGATGCGGCCATGGGATTTTGGGGCTGGCCACTTCCGCAAGAGGATGCCGTGGAACGCGCCTGTCGCGCAGCGCTGGGGATTCGCGCCGAGTTTGTTGCCGCCGCTAGCCGCAAGGGGGACCCGCTGGCCGACTTTCGCATGGGCATCGGTATCGCTACGGGCAAGGCTGTGGCCGGCAAGATTGGCACCGTCGACCAAGTCAAGGTCACGGTCTTCGGCCCCGTGGTCAATCTGGCCTCGCGACTGGAGAGCATGACCAAGTTCCTCCGCGCGCCCATTCTGCTTGATGATCCGACCACGCAGATTGTCCGGCAACGAATGCCAAGTACCGCGTGCCGCGTGCGCCGAGTGGCCATTGTGCGCCCCTATGGGCTGGCCACGGCGCTCCCCGTTGCCGAACTGCTCCCCCCAGCCGATCACGATCAATTGACCGACCTGGATATCGCCAACTATGAGGCCGCCCTGCAGTCCATGCTCGACGGCGATTGGTCACGGGCCTTCGACCTCTTACATCAGGTTCCCGCACACGATCGAGTTAAGGACTTCTTGACGGTGTTCATCGCGCAGCACAATCGCACGCCCCCGCCTCATTGGGATAAGGTCATTCCCTTGGAATTCAAATAGCGGAGTGGGGCCGAAGGGGTGCGTTTACCGGCGAAGTGTTCGTTTACCGCCCAGCCGTAGGCGCCGGCGGTCGACGAACTGGTAAATCCACTCGCATGAGATTTGATTAGCGGAAGCGATCGGCGATGGTGGCTGGCGCCGGCGCCTACGGCTGGGCGGTAAACGACCAGGGCTTGGCTACCGCCGGCGCCTACGGTAAGCGAAAAGGCACGCCCGCCGCCCCCCAGACCGCTCGATTTCCGCTAGCTTGCCAGTGGTTCAGCCGGCACCCGCCGCCGGGAAGGCCCGATTTCACGAATTCCGACCCGGCTTTCCGTTGACATTTCTCCGGTCCGGCGAGTACCCTGAAAGATAGGAGCATGATGAGGTGCGTATCTTGACTATTCGGCTCAGCCGTAGCTGCCGTCCGTCTGCACGGGGCCTTCGTGGTTCCGTCGGCTCGGTCCTCGCAACGTGGTGCGCGGTCCCGCTTGCGCTGGTGGTCACTTTGCTGGCGGTCGAGTCGTGCCGTGTTGCCGCTTGGGGTGCGGCCGGGCCCCGTCCGTCGTATCGGGCCTTGTCCGTGGCCAAGGAGTTCACCGACAAGAAGGAAGTCGCGCGCATTAAGAAGATTAAGGACAGCGTTCTTAAAGATGAGAGTCAGCTTGCAGCTAACAAAGCCGAATTCGATTTGTGGTACATCAAGTACGCATTGCGGCAACTGGCTCAAACGGATGCCGATGGCTCGTTTCCCACTGCCAATCTTCCTGAGCGTCGCAAGGAAGTGCTAGGCGACCTGCGCAACGCGACGCCCGTCGTGCATCGGCAATTGGAAGCCCTCCTGCTGCAGGAACTTCCCAAGTACGCCAAGTCGACCAAGATGCACCCGGCCGTTCGCCTGAACGCCATGTTGATCATAGGCGATATCAACGAGGTGGAAGCCAACAGCGTGCTTAAGCCAAAGGCCATACCGTCTAGCGTGGCCAGAAAGTTGTTGTTGCAGGAATATGCCAATTCACAACAGATCGATGCCGTGCGCGTAGCGGCCATGGAGGGATTGCTGCGTCATGCACGCACTGCTCCCGACGTGCTGGCAAAGGACGCGGTTACTGGTAGCGACTCGATTGCCAAGGAAATGTTGAC
>SXHS01000290.1 GCA_005773145.1 Planctomycetaceae bacterium
CCCACTGGCGGTGGGGGCCGACCGTGTCACTGTGTGGGGCGTGGGCCCGTGTGGTATCGTCGGCGCCCGCCGCTTGTGGCAGGGCAGCGCTGCCGTAAACGGCCCGAAATGTCACGGTCCCAACGGTCAGCAATCCGCCCGGGGGCAGGAGCGCCGCTTCGTCCACGCGATCGCGTCCGACAAACGTGCCGTTGCGCGAACTGAGGTCGCGAACTCGCAACTGGCCGCCGGCTTCTTCAATGATGCAATGGCGGCGGCTGACGAGCGGGTGGGCTAGAATCAAGTCGGCCGACTGCGACCGACCGATCACGAGGGGCAAGCGGTTCAACGGGACCGAATGAGACAATACGTCCCCGCCGACCACTACAAGTACCGCGTTTAACATGGGTGGTTGCTCCGCATCCGAGATGTCGTGCCCCGCAGAGCGGCCCCTGAAAGGCAGACCGCCCCGCCCAACTGCACGTACCGATCTCTTATCCCAATCCGTTATTGTCCCGCGTCGGACTACTTGTCGGGGAAACTGGTCGAACCTGACCATAACCCCAAATCGAGAAATCGCCGCCCCTGTACTACGTCCCCATACTGTGCCCACACTTCTGTAGTACTCACACGTCCGTGCGAGGTCAGGCGAGCCAACCGCGTTGGTGGGCTCAAGCCAGCACCCATGAGTCTAACGCTCACAGACCGATTTGGCAACTAACTAAAGGGGCAGCCGCGCCAGCCCACCCTCACCGCTTGGGAGTCTGTCGGGGCAACCGCTTGGCCTGGGTCCTTGGGAGCGGCCTCAGCCGACAGTGGTAGCAGCGTGCAGGCCGAGTGACGGCGATAATGCCCTTGTCAGCGGGTCGGGGACGTTATAAGCTTGACCGTTTACGGGCCACTGTTTACGGGCCAGGGGGGGTCTCGGCGGTCCCGTCGAGGTTCCTGCGGCTCGTGTGCGGGTGTAGCTCAGTTGGTAGAGCACAACGTTGCCAACGTTGTTGTCGTGGGTTCGAATCCCATCACCCGCTCTTTGAATAATGGCGTGGCTGATGCCGCGCGTGGCTTTGACGGCAAAAGGACTGAAGCGATGGCGTTGTCGGATACGGGCTACGATAAAGATGAACCGGCACCGGACGAGGCCGCGTCTGGCGCGGAAGAGAAGCAACCGCTGACGCTGGACGTCCGCGTGGATAAACCAGGGGCCTGCGAACGCCATGTAACGGTGAGCATCAGCCGGCCTGACGTGGATCGGTACTTGCAGAAGGCGTTTTCTGAGCTGGCCCCCAAGGCGAGTGTTCCGGGCTTTCGTTCCGGGCGAGCACCGCGTCGATTGGTGGAGAGCCATTTCCGCAAGGAGGTGGCGGAGCAGGTCAAGAGCGAGCTGCTCATGGACAGTATGACGCAGGTCACCGAGCAGCAAGATTTCTCGGCCATTAGCGAACCCGACTTTGATTTCCGTGCGATTGAGCTGCCAGAATCGGGGCCGATGACGTTTGAGTTTGACCTTGAGGTGCGGCCCGAATTCGAAATGCCGAAGTGGCAAGGCCTGCGCATCGAGCGTCCGGTTCGTGATTTCACGGACAAGGATGTGGCGGAGCGGATGGCGTACTTGTTGCGGCTGGAGGCCACCGCGGAACCCAAAGATGGACCAGTGGCCCTAAACGATCTGATCGTCGCCAACCTGACCGCTCGGCAGGACGGCAAGGTGATTGGTGAGATCTCCGAGTCTTCCTTGGTGGTCCGTGAGCAATTGACGTTTCCGGACGGCGAGGTCACGGACTTTGGTAAGAAGTTGGTAGGGGCCAAGGCGGGCGAGACGCGCGTGTGCACGCTTCAGGTCGGCGACGGAGCCGTACGCGAGGAACTTCGCGGGGCGGATCTCGAATTGTCGGTGGAGATTGTTGAAGTTAAGCAGCTGATTCCGCCCGGCGTAACCGACGAGCTGTTGGATTCGCTGGGAATAGAAGATGAATCGCACCTGAAGAGCGTGGTGCGTTCTCAGCTTGAGCACCAGCTGGGTTATTTTCAGCAGCGTCGGGTCCGCGAGCAGATTTCCGCGTCGCTGACGGAAGCGGCCAAGTGGTCGCTCCCGCCCGCCCTACTGCAACGGCAGACTCGTCGCGAGTTGCAGCGGGCCATCATGGAACTGCAATCCAGTGGGTTCTCAGCGGAAGAGGTGCGAGCCCATGAAAACGACCTGCGTCGCAACAGCGAGCAATCCACAGCCCGTGCGCTCAAGGAGCATTTCATACTCGAGCGGCTGGCGGAGGAATTGGAACTGGATGTGACCGCGGAGGATATCGAGTCGGAGATCACGTCCATTGCTCAACGTGAACGTGAGTCGCGCCGTACCGTGCAGGCTCGCATTGAGAAACGCGGTTTGATCGACGCGCTGCGTAATCAAATCGTTGAGCGTAAGGCGATTGAGGCGATTGAAGCGGCCGCTCAGAAGGTCGAGGTCCCCTATCAGCCGCCGCGACCCAAAGTTACGGCCGTTGACGAGCCGATTTGTGGGGTCTTGGATGCCGACATTCCCGAGGCGAAGCATGGTGGCGACGTGCGCGAGCTGCCCGAATTGACGGATCATCGGTAAACTTCGTGCGGCGGCTCCGGACCGCCGGTCTTGCTACCTGCTGGTCAAGAACAAGGATGCAAAGGATTGAAGTCTCTATGAGTCGATTGCCCCAGACGCCCAGCCTCAACGCCTATTCCTACAGCAGCGACTATCAGCGCCAGCGTCAGATGACCCTGGGAGATCTGCTGCTGGAGAATCGGATTGTTTTTCTCCAAGGCGAGATTCATGACGGCAATGCCAACGAATTGGTCATGAAGTTGCTCTATTTGCAGAGTGAAAACCGCAAGAAGGACATTCATTTCTATATCAATTCGCCCGGTGGAAGCGTCACAGCCACTTTGGCGATCTACGATACGATGCAGATTCTGAGCTGTCCGGTGGCGACCTACTGCGTGGGCTTGGCGGCCAGCGGCGGCGCCATCTTGCTGGCGGGTGGAACGGCCAAGAAGCGTTTCGCGCTGCCGCACGCCAAGGTGATGATCCACCAGCCATACGGCGGCGTGGGGGGGCAAGTGAGCGATATACAGATACAAGCCGATGAGATCCTGAAGACGCGCGATGTACTGAACGAAATCCTGGCTTCCCATACGGGGCAGTCCACGGAACGGATCGCCAAGGACACCGACCGAGATTTTTATATGTCGGCGGTGCATGCAAAGGAGTATGGGGTCGTCGATGAGATCCTCACCCGTCCACCTGTCGTGGATGATGAGGATGAAGCCAAGTCATAACGCGAAATCATAACGGCCATGTTTCGCCAGGTCCTGCAATTTTCGCGGACGGATCGACCGTATCCCGGGCCGGCCGCCGAGGAGCCAAGAGCGTATGCCACTGATTCCCTACGTCGTTGAGAAAAGCGGTCGCGAAGAGCGCGTCTATGACATTTATAGCCGCTTGCTCAAGGACCGCATCATTTTCCTCGGTTCCGCCATCAACGATGAGGTGGCCAATTCCATCGTGGCCCAACTGCTGTTCCTGCAGTCGGAAGACCCACGTGCGGATGTCCACATGTACGTGAATTCTCCGGGAGGGAGCGTAACAGCGGGTCTGGGGATCTATGACACCATGCAGTTCATCAGCTGCGACGTGGCCACCTACTGTGTGGGGCAGGCCGCCTCAATGGGCGCCGTGCTGTTGACGGCGGGTGCCCCCGGAAAGCGAATGGCACTGCCCAACGCCCGCATCATGATCCATCAGCCGCTGGCGGGCATGGAAGGGACGGCCGAGGATATCATGATTCACGCCAAGGAATTAAGAAAGGTGAAAGAACGACTCAACCGCGTGCTCCTCAAACACACGGGCCAGTCGCTCGAGACGATCGAACGGGACACCGATCGCGATCGGTTTATGACCTCTGCTGAAGCGTTGGAATACAGTCTTATCGATAAGGTGATCGAACATATGGAACCAAGTTCCAAATAGAGCCAAATAGCCCCGCGCGGCTCGGGCATGCTCGCCGTACCTCAAGGAGTGAGGTCCCAATGATGATGCGATTGATACCATGGATGGTACTTCTGGCACTCGCAATCTCCGGCTGTCGCAGCACGGATCCCTCGGTCGAATTGCTGGAGAGTGAACTGCGCTGGATGGAGGACCAACTCTATCTGGCCGAGAATGAATATCGCAAAAAATGCGCGGAGCTCTCCGACTGCGACGGCAAGGAATCCGGTGACAGCAAGTCTGCGGCCTCGGAGCGCCGGCCCCTGTTTGGCCGACGCGGTGCCGAATCCGCACCCAACTCAGCCTCGCCTCGCTCCAACCGTGCTCCTGAAGGTTCCTCCACTCCCGACCCAGAGCGGGGCCAGACACCCGAATTGTCCGCGCCCACGATTGAGCCTGGTGAGCCAGCGGAGCCTGAAGTGCAGCTCCCTCAGTCATCACTGGAACCCGTGGGGTCCGCCGTGCGCAATGTCCGCGCACAGCACCAAGAGGACGTGGAGCCCGCGCCGCTGGATGCGCACGTGACCCATATCCATCTTTACCCGCTCCATCAGGACGAGGTGACCATCGCCTCGCCTCCCGACGAAGAGGATCCCGGCGATCCGGGATACGAAACGATTCAGACCCAACTGTCCCTGGTGGTACAGCCGCGGAATAGCGAGGGACAGTATGTGGCGCTGCCGGGCACTTTGTCCGTCGTCGCCATCGACCCCGACCGTCAGGGAAGTGCGTCACGCTGCGGCCGCTGGGATCTGGATGCTGTCGAAACCGCGCGGCTGATCCGAAAATCCGAGGATGGCACGGGAATTCACTTAGCCTTGCCGTGGCAACAGGAGGATTCGCCCGCCGATGGGCTCCGCGTGTTCGTCCGCTACACGACGGTCGATGGACGCAAACTAGAAGCCGAGTGTGGGTTTGGCGACTCGCCGGTTTCCACGGACGCACCGCCGCCGCAGGTCGCTGGCGGGTGGACCCCCGCCGCTCGATCAGCACCCGATAGCCAAGACTTGGCGCTGCCCGCGAGCACTACCGAAACGACGCCCACCGACGAGTCCTCAGCCCATGGCAATCTGGCTCGGTCCACGGTGCCCCGCTCGTTCCAACCCCCGTCTGACGTCAAGTCAATCAACTCCGTCGACACGGATGCCGTCACGCCTGCGACTCACGCGGAACCAACTCGTGTTGCCAGCGACCGCCAAGCCTCGCATTCGGATGGCGACCCAACTCCTCCGTCGACACGCAAAATTCGGCGAGTCCGTCCGAGCTGGCGTCCTTATCGCTGATGCCGGCGGGGGTCAGCTCGTTCGTGTACCGCACGCCTCATACGCACTCGAATGGGATCTTCTCGACTCCATTCCATTCGTATCCGCCAGGATTCCAGAAAACATGGCCGTCGAGGGGCTGCGTGCGCCCGCCGGCATCCGTCGCACGTGCCCAAACCTCATGGCGGCCGGCGGGAAGAACGCGTCGGCTCGTCCACCATGTCCATGCAAATCGACCGGCGGACGGCACTAACTCGGCACGCTGCCACGATGCACCACGATCCCACGATAATAAGATGGATTCCATGGGAAAATCACCGTCATTGAACGCAACACCGTGAACGAGGACGGCACCAGCCGCAACTCGAGCGTGGATATCTGGAGCAAAAACAATGCTCTTCACGTTCATGCGCCAGTTGGGACGGCTGTTGGTCAACGTGAACGCATAATCCTGTCCTGGTTCGACAGGCCGGAGTGGATTGCGATACCGGGGGACCTGACTGGCCTGCCGCGACTCGCCGGCCGTCAGGGTAAGCGATCCAAGCCATTTGATGTGAACCGTACCGTAGTAGCCGGGCACTACCAATCGGACCGGGCCACCGTGAATAGCCGGCAATGGCTCGCCATTCATGTCCAATACCAATAACGCTTGACGAAGCGCATCATCAAGCGGCACGCTGTGCTCGAAATCCTTCGGGTCTCGATCTTGCGGCTCGCGCGAGCCCGGCTTCCCGCGCCCCACCGAGGGTGACTTCACCGTTGGTGATTCGTTACCATCGGCCGTTAGGTAGCGTGCTTGAGGCGCAACGCGTACATCGAGCTTATCGAAGAGCATCGCCAACGGCACACCGCGAAACACGACGTTTCCGACGGCGCCGCGATTCCATGGGGTACCCGCAATCGGCGCGCGCTGCGACATGAGCGAGCGACTATTGCCCGAGCACTGCACGACCATTTCGACTTCGGTTTGCGGGAGCGATTGCAGCTCACGAACGGTAATTGAGTGAGGCGCAGTCGGCGGAGCATCTGCTGACTCGCGCCATTCGTGGATGTCAACCCTCCAGTCCGGTGCATGAGTGGCCGTCAGGCGGTTGGTAGCGGGCATGTCCACATTGTTGCGCACAAACAGAATTTCCTTCGGCGTGATCCGGTGCTTCGCCAACAATGCCAGTGGGGACTCCAACACCATCGGCGAGGACTCCACGATGCGTAGATCGGCGTGCTTGCCGGCAACCAGCGCATCCGCCGCAAGTGGGCGTTCCGCTTCATTTGCCAGAACACGATGACGTGAGCTCAACCAGGCCGATGATCCGACCGCCAGACTCGAATGCAAGAAGTTGCGTCGATCCATGCCCTCATCGTACCAGGCAAGAGCCTGACTCGGGCCCCTAAAAAGCCACACACGTCCACCTGGGGTGGTAGTAGCCACTGTTTCCCAGCGCGGGGCTCCCCGAACCGCCAACCGGACGCGATCGCGTTCCGGCTGATGAAATGCCATCCACGCTCCGATGGGCCCGTTGCCACGGCACGAGGAATACGTCAAGATGGAGCCCGTCGTTCGGTGCGCGGTTATTCCGCACAACTCAAGATTAGGGCTGGGGTATGACGGGCAATTCAAGTCAAGTCGCAACTTTGGCAAAGCAGCTCATCCGCGTGGGGCACAGCCCGGACCCGGACGACGCGTTCATGTTTCATGCCCTCGCGAATGAGAAGATTGACACGGGTCGGTACGACTTTCGCCACGAACTGGTTGACATTGAGACCCTGAATCGTCGTGCGTTCACGGGTGAATTGGAGCTGACGGCCGTCAGCATTCACGCCTATGCGTATCTGGCCGATCGCTACGCTCTCTGCGCGTGTGGCGCCAGCATGGGGGATGGCTACGGACCGATGGTCGTATCCAAGGCGTCACTTTCTCGGGAGGACCTCGGGGCGAGACGCATCGCAGTCCCTGGCACTTTGACGTCCGCCTATTTGGCTCTGCGGTTGTACCTGGGGCAGGACTTCCCCACGGTGGTGGTACCGTTTGATCAGATCATTCCGGCCGTCGCAGCCGGTGAATGGCGTGGAACGCCGGTCGATGCGGGGCTGATCATCCACGAAGGACAACTCACCTATGCTGCGTCCGATCTGTCATTGGTTGTGGACCTCGGCCAATGGTGGGGTGAAGATACCGGCCTGCCGCTGCCGCTGGGGGCCAATGCGATTCGGCGAGATTTGGGAACTTCTGCCATGCGCGAGGTGACCGACCTGCTGCGGCAGAGTATCGCCTATGGACTGAAGCATCGCGATGAAGCGCTGGCCTACGCGCTTCAATACGGCCGAGATCTGGACCGCAAACAGGGGGACCAGTTCGTGGGCATGTACGTGAATGACTGGACCCTCGACTTCGGCACCCGCGGGCGGGAGGCCGTGCGCAAGTTCTTGGATCGGGGATTCCAAGCGGGGGTCATCGACCGGGCGATCTCGCCCGATTTCATCGATTCCTAAGGCCGCTTTGCGGTCGGCCGGGCGTGCTGAACCGGGCTGGTGAAAACACCCAAAGTCCGCTACTCTAAGGGTTTGGGTTGGAGTGGGGACTCCGGTTCCCATGTCATCTTCAAGCGGTTGTTCCGCCGACCACTCAGGAAGGATACCAAAACCGATGAACTTTAACACGGCTCGGAGTTTACGCTGGCGGCGGTCGGCCGTCGCATTTCTGGGCGGACTGCTCGTCCTGGCACCCTTCGTCCAGGGGGTGTCTGCCGAGTCGGCCCGTGAGACCACCGCGTTGCGGCATGTGCCGGCTGATGCCGGGCTCTACCTCTCACTTCTTCGCAACCGGCAACAATATGACGCGCTGATGAACAGCCGAGCCGTGGCCAATCTGATGGCGTTGCCCATGGTTCAATTCGGGCTGATGATGGCGCAGACTCAGCTCATTTCGAACCCACAGATCGCACCGATACGCGAAACCTTGGAGGATCCGGAAAACAAGCCTCTGCTCACCCTCGCCAAGCTGGCGGTTGCGGACGAAATTTTCGTGTATGCCGACTCGCGCGTGGGTGACCTTGTCAGTTTGGCAAACGAAATCAGCCAGGCGGTTAACGAGGCCACCGCTGAAGCGGCCGAGCAGTCCACCGAAGCGTTGGAACAGGCAGAAGGCGAGGAGGCTGAAGCAGAGGACACACCGACCGACGATCCTTCCGCCCGGATGGCCCAGCGAATCCTCGAGGTTGTCAATCGCAATCCAGAGCGTCTGGTCACGCCCAACCTGATCGTCGGGTTCAAGATGGCCGACGCCACCCTCATCCCGGAGCAGCTCGATCGACTCGAGCGGGTCTTGCGTGAGTCGTTGGTCGATTACCCGCAAGTCGTCGAGCGCATGAGTCGGGAAATGGTGGGGGGATCGGAATTTCTGACGTTACGTTTGGATGGATCCTTGCTGCCGTGGGACAACTTGGATCAGGAGGCCCTGGAGCGCGGCGGCGAGGAACTGCAGAAGCTGATAGATCGCGTCAAGAAGCTGCCCATTGTGATCAGCATCGGGATGCGTGATGGCTATTTGATGTTGGCAATTGGGGATAGCCAAGACAAGCTTGCCACTTGGGGCACCGGCCCGCTGCTCGTTGACCGTCCTGAGATGCGTGGCGTCGTAGCAGCCGGAGATCGAGCGTTCACCACGATTAGCTATGTGAGTGAATCGCTGAATCGGACAATCAATTCCACTCAACGACAATTGGACGACATGCAATCCGGATTGCGCACGGCAATCGCGGCGTCGCAGATCGACACCACGGTGAAGCAAGAGCTGACGGCGGACCTTAAGAGCCTCGTCGATGAAGTCAAGGAGCGATTTCCTCTCGCCGGTGCCGTGGCGGGATATGCGTACTTGACGGACAGCGGCTACGAAGGCTTCACGTACGATTGGACGGCCAACGACAACCTAGATTCGTCGCAGACCTTGACCATTTTGGAACATGTGGGTGCGAAGCCACTCTTCTTGTTGGCAGGGCGTTCCGTTCCTCTTTCGGTGGAAGGCTATGTCAAGATCGAGGAATGGGTACAGAAGGGATTCGTCTATGCGGAGCGCATCGGATTGGAGCAAATGACTCCTGAGAATCGCACGTTTTATGATGCGATCCGGAAAGAGCTGATGCCGGTTGTTGCACGCATGAGCCAGGTGAATCGCGAGCTGGTCGTGCCTTCTCTGCAGGATGGACAGTGTGCCCTGATCGTCGATGCCGACCTGACCGCCAAGCAATGGCACGCGCAAATGCCCCCCGCAAAACAGGCATTGCCCATGCTCGAATTGGCAACGGTCGTGGGGGTCAGCGACGTCGCCCAGTTTGAAAAGGCATTGGATGAATACTGGCAAATGACCCGCGAGGTGTTAACGAAATTACATGAAGTGGCACCGGAACAGATCCCCCAAGTGACGTTGCCGCAGCCCAAGGAGCATGGATTTTCTGGCGGCAAGATTGTTTATTTGCCCCTGTCACCACAGTTGGGCATCGACAAACAGATCGCTCCTAATCGCGGCCTCTCCGATAAGTACGCCGTTTTCTCTCTGACGCCGCGCACCTCCAAGCGACTCCTGGAAGCCCATCCCTTAACCCATTCCGACCTGGCCGCCGAAATCCAGAAACCGTGTGGCGGCGCGTTTCATCTCGATATCGCGGGGATTGTGGACGTGGTGAAGCCGTGGGTGGCCTATGCGGCCGAAACTCGCATGGCGGCCGCCGACGAGCAGCAGATCCAAATGGTCATTGACCAGGCGGAGGCCGTCCTAAAGTTGATCAAGTGCTGTCAGGGAGTGTTTGGCACGGTCCGCTTGGAAGAGGGAGCAACCGTGAGTCATTTCCGTTGGCTGTTCCAGGACCAACGGTAGCGCAGCGTTCCGAAGATCGTTTCCTGCCGCAGCGTGGGCCGGCCGGCGCCGACTGAGCAGGCGTGATGAATTACGGACCCGAATACCGGAAGAGAGTTGTCGCATGTCGGATACGAATGCCGTAGAAGCGGGACGGGAATCGGTCGTGCCAGCACCTGGGGGAATGGTCGTACCCGACGTGGACCCCGTGGAGACGCGGGAATGGCTCGATTCGCTCCAGTATGTACTCGATAGTCGCGGTGTTGAACGGGCCAACCACTTGTTGTCGGCGCTGGAAGATCGCGCACGCCATGCGGGTGTGGACGTGCCTTTCGGTCAGACGACTCCGTACATCAATTCCATCTCGGCCAGCAAGCAGCCGGTATATCCGGGGAATCGCGAAATCGAACGCCGCATTAAGAGCATCATCCGTTGGAATGCCATGGCCATGGTCGTGAGGGCCAATAAGGAATTTGATGGCATTGGCGGACACATCTCCACCTATGCCTCCGCTGCCACCTTGTATGAGGTGGCATTCCAGCATTTCTTTCGGGGGCGTGGTGAAAGCGGCTACGATGGGGATCAAATCTACTTTCAAGGCCATGTCTCGCCAGGCATTTATGCCCGCGCGTTTCTCGAAGGCGAACTGAGCGAACAGGATCTGGAACGATTTCGCCGCGAATTGGGGCCGCAGCCCGGTCTATCCTCGTATCCGCATCCCTGGCTCATGCCTAATTTTTGGGAATTCCCCACGGTTTCCATGGGGCTGGCCCCCATCATGGCGATCTATCAGGCTCGCTTTAACCGCTATCTGGAAGATCGCGGCATCAAGGACACCACGGGGGGGCATGTGTGGGCCTTCCTGGGGGACGGTGAGTGTGATGAGCCCGAGACCTTAGGCGCCATTACGTTGGCCGCGCGAGAGCACCTGGACAATTTGATCTTTGTCATC
>SXHS01000291.1 GCA_005773145.1 Planctomycetaceae bacterium
CGCCTGCACGTTCGTGCTCGATATGGACCCGGAGCGGGCCAAGCAACGCCGCCAGCGCGCTGCGGATCGCATGGAACGGCGCGATGCCGATTATTTTCAGCGGGTGCGGCGGGGGTTCTTGACCGAGGCACAACGTCACCCAGACCGTATTTTCGTAATCAACGCGGATCAAGAGATGGATCAAGTCCATCGCGAAATCATCGCGGTGGCACAAGGTGTTTTGTCGTGATGAAGTTCATTGGCAATGCCCATCTGTTCGACGAATTCCGCGAAGTGCTGCAGCGAGGGCGCCTGAGCTCGACATTCCTGTTTGTCGGTGAGGAAGGCATTGGTAAACGCACGTTTGCCCTGCGGCTGGCCCAATCGCTACTGTGCGGGCAACGTCCGGCGTGGGAATTGACTCCTTGCCAGACGTGTCCCAGTTGCCGTCAAGTGCAGGCCGGGTCGCATCCGGACTTGGAGCAGATCGCCCGTCCGGCAGACCGTAGTTTCCTGCCTGTGGATATCTTTTTGGGCGATCGGCAACATCGCATGCGCGAGGGATTGTGTCATTGGATCTCGCTGCGTCCGGCCGCTGGCACACGCAAGATAGCAATCATCGACGATGCCGACTATCTGAATGAGGAAGGGGCCAATTGCCTGCTGAAGACACTGGAAGAACCCCCGCCACAGTCGTTGTTGATATTGATCGGGACGAGTCTGCATCGTCAGCTTCCCACCATACGTTCCCGCTGCCAAATAATTCGCTTTCGCTCACTTTCCGAGACGGAGGTCGTGGAGTTGTTGCTGATGCAAGGCGCGGTGGCCGATGCGCAGGAGGCCGAGTCCTTAGCGGTGATGGCGGGGGGGAGTCCGGCCATTGCCCGACAATTGTGCGACGCGAGCCTGCGGCAAATGCGATCCGAATTGCTGGAGACACTGGCTCAAGCCGATTGGGACAGCGGTGAACTCGCGCGGCAGATCGTGGCCTACATGGAGGAGTCGGGGACGGAAGCGTCCCTCAAACGGCAGCGATTGCGGGAGGTGATTCACCAGGCTGGCGAATTCTATCGGCACCACATGCGACAACAGTGTCATGCGACAACAATGGGGGATGACTGCCTGACGCGGGCTCTCGCCGTTGCACATTCCCAAGCAGTGCTCGACGAAGAACGGGCCTCCGACTGCGTCTTGCGCTGCTTCGCGGCTCTTGCCCAAGTGGATGCCAACGCGCACCCGACTACGCTCGTATCGGCGTGGCTGGACGATCTGCATCAACTCAGCCGTGGCTGCCCGACCACCAGTTAAAACGCCGTCACCGAATAAAACGCGGTGCCCCCACGCCGATTGCTGCCACCGCGCTTCTTCAGGCCAATAGGCCTGGTACCACCTTGCCGTGGACATCGGTCAAGCGGTAATCACGTCCTTGAAAGCGGGCGGTCAGTCGTTCGTGGTCGAAGCCCAGCAGGTGCATCATGGTCGCCTGCAGGTCGTGGATATGGACCGGGTCTTGTGTGATACCGAATCCCAACTCGTCCGTTTCGCCGTAGGTCGTTCCGGGGCGAGCACCGCCACCAGCCATCCACATGGTGTAACAGTCGGGATAGTGATCGCGTCCCAGGACTTTACTGGCGGCCGTACGCCCCTCGCGAAACGGAGTGCGACCAAATTCGCCCCCCCAGACAACCAAGGTGTCATCCAAGAGTCCGCGTTGACGCAGATCTCGAATTAGGGCCGCGACGGGCTTATCCATGGTCGCACATTTTTGCGTCAAGCCCGGCCCCAGGCCATTGTCCTCCCCGGTGCCGTGGAAATCCCAGCCCCAATCGAACAATTGCACGAAGCGCACTCCACTCTCGATGAGCCGTCTTGCCAGCAGGCAATTGTTGGCCAAGCTGGCGCCGCCGGGGGTTGCGCCATAGGCATCGAGCACGTGTTGTGGTTCTTGTGAAATGTCCATGACATCTGGTACGGATACCTGCATGCGAAAGGCCAGCTCATATTGGGCAATGCGAGTGAGGGTCTCGGGATGGCCGAACTCAACCATCTGTTCCGCATTCAAGGCCTGCAGCGCGTCGAGGCTGTGGCGCCGCAGGGACCGCGACATACCCTCAGGATCGGAAACGTATAGGACGGGGTCGCCTTGTGAGCGACATTGAACGCCCTGATACACCGACGGCAAGAAACCACTTCCGAAGGAATTCGTGCCGCCGTTGGGTTGCACTCCGCTGGAAATCAATACGACGAATCCCGGTAGGTCCGCGTTCTCCGTCCCCAAGCCGTAAGCGATCCAACTCCCCAGCGATGGCCGCCCCGATCGGGCCGATCCCGTGAAGAGCAACAGTTCGGCTGGGGCATGATTGAACTGATCGGTGGTCATCGATCGGACCACACACATCTCGTCGGCGATACTACGAAAATGGGGAAGGGCCTCCGATAACCATAGTCCGGACTCCCCATGCTGTGAAAAGGTATGCGGCGTCCCGAGTAGCTTGGGCACCCCCGTGGTGAATGCGAAACGCTTTCCGTCTAAATGAGATTGCGGACAATCTTGGCCATCGCGTCGTACCAACTCCGGCTTGTAGTCGAACAGGTCGAGGTTGGGTGGGGACCCGGTCATGTGCAGGTAAATGATGCGTCGGGCCCGCGCCGGAAAATGCGGTTGGCGTGCCGCCAGTGGGTCAGCGGATGGGCCGCTCGCGGACGCAGCCGACGCACTCGCCTCGCCGCGACAGGCCGCCAAGCCGATGCTTCCCAGGCTCAGCGCCGACTGACGCAAGAAATATCGACGCGTGGCCAGCTGAATTTGCTCAAGTCGCGGATTCATAGTGGCAATGCTCGCTTGTTCTCACCATCCATCAACAACCCAATTCCCTCAATTCGCTTCATCGCTTTAGGAACAGCTCGTCCACATTCAACAAGACATTCGCCACAACAGTCCAGGCAGCCAGTTCCCGGGCAGACACGCTCCATGACTCGGGGATGGGGCCGATGGGCACGGTCGCCAGTGCCAGGGCTGGATCGGGCGCGGACTCGCCAGTCGACTGGTGGGTGGGCTCCAACGCCTGGCTCGCCTGATGATACAGGTTAAGCAGAGTTTCGACTTCGCGGTCGGACGGATCACGGACCAGACATCGTTGGAACCCTCGCCGAATCTTGTCGATGTCGCTGCCGCCGTCGGCAGCCCACTGCCGGGCCAAGGCCTGGGCCGCCTCCACAAAGGCTGGGTCATTTAGCGTCACCAACGATTGCAGTGGGGTATTCGTGCGCACGCGGCGCACGGTACACACTTCGCTATTGGGCGCGTCAAACGTCGCCATGGAAGGATAGGGATTCGACCGACGCCAACTGGTATAGATCCCGCGCCGATACCGGTCCTCACCCTGACTTGCTTTCCAATCGATCGCACCTCCGAAGGCGGCATTCAATCCCAGTTGTGGCTGCGGCGGATAGACCGACTCGCCGTACATCTTGTGGCTCAACAAGCCGGCGGACCATAAAGCTTGATCCCGAATCACCTCGGCCGACATGCGGAAGCGGGGGCCTCGCGCCAAGTTTCGATTGTCCGGGTCGCGTTCGTAGTCGGCGGCCGTGACGCGCGACGACTGACCGTAGGTGGCGGAGGTCACGATCAATTTGATGAAGGCCTTGGTATCCCAGCGCAGTCGAACGAGTTCGCGGGCCAACCAATCCAGTAACTCCGGATGAGAGGGCGCATCTCCTTGGCTACCAAACTCCTCGCTGGTACGGACGAGGCCCACGCCAAACAAGGCCTCCCAGTAGCGATTGGCCACGACGCGGGATGTGAGCGGATTGCGTGGATCGATCAGCCATTCAGCCAGAGCTCGACGGCTCACAGGTCCGGCCGGAACTGCCGCGTGCAGCGTCTCGGGAAGCCCTTCCGCGACGACTTCTCCCAGGTCCATGAAATTGCCACGCCGTTGCAGCCGCGTCGTGCGCCGTTGATCCCCAGCCAACTCGCGTAGAATCGGCACGGTGGTCGCGTCTTGAGCAATCTCCAACAGAGGTCGTTCGTCTTTCTTGTCACTGTCCTCCGTATTGTTCAGGATGGCGAACAAACGAAAATAATCCAATTGTGATATCGGGTCATACTTGTGCGAATGACACTGGGCGCAGGCCATGGTCGTTCCCATCCAAACAGCCATCGTGGTGTTCACGCGATCCACGACCGCTAGACTGCGAAATTCTTCGTCGTCCGTCCCCCCTTCGCTATTGGTCATGGTGTTTCGGTGGAAGGCCGTGGCGATGAGCTGGTCTTGCGTGGGGGCTGGGAATAGGTCTCCGGCGAGCTGTTCCAAAGTAAATTGATCGAACGGCATGTTGCTGTTCGTGGCACGAATCACCCAATCCCGGTACTTCCAGATCGTGCGCAAGGGATCGTCGGCGTAGCCCGCGGAGTCGGCATACCGCGCCAGATCCAACCACCTGCGCCCCCAATGCTCGCCGAAGGTCGGTTGGGCCAGCAGTCGATCGACGACTCGATCCAGCGCATCATGCCCCTCGTCGTTAGCGAACTCACGGGCCCCGTCAAACGTAGGTGGCAGGCCGGTGAGATCCAGCGACAGACGTCGTATCAAGGCGAATCGATCCGCTGCGGGAGCCGGCGTCAGCGATTCGCGTTCCAATCGTGACAGTACGAAAGTGTCCAGCGGTTGACGCGGCCATTCGTGATTGCGGATTTCAGGAAGTCGTGGCCGTTGTGGTGTGATGTAGGACCAATGCTGCGTGAATGTCGCTCCCTCGTCGATCCATGCCCTGAGCCGATCCACCTCGGCGCCGGATAAAGTTTTCCCGCTGCCTTCCGGTGGCATCCGCTCGGCGGGATCCTTGGACAGCACGCGTCGCAACACTTCACTCGTCTCGCTGTGCCCGGGTACGACGGAGGTGGCACCGGACTCGCCCTGGCCAAACAACCCTTCCGGTCGATCCAAACGGAGGCCGGCTTTGCGTGTGTTTTCATCCGGTCCGTGACATTGAAAACAGGAATTGGACAAGATCGGACGAATGTCGCGATTGAAGTCGATCGCCGCCGGGGCTGCGGCCGTCACCTGTTGCAGACGACCGCCGACGCTCAATCCCGAGATGGTCAGTAGTAGCAGCCATCCCACACGTACGGCGCCGTCAGAAACTCTCGTCGGACACCCTGGCCCGCCGCGCGCCGCCTCGTCAGATCGGGCTGTTGTTGGTTGCCTCAGGTCACGGGTTGGGCTGGTACCAGCCATAGGAAATCCCACACTCAGGGGGCACGTTGGATCGGCGGGAATCGCGCACCGCGAGGCCAAGCCGCTTGGGCAGACCCGAATCCCTTCATTTTACCATGAACGGCCCCCCCACGTGCTAGCGCCGTGACAGGTTTTCCTCACGATGTGCAGCCCCTAATAACTGCCGCGCGGCCGCTCGTCGTTTTTCTGGATCAGTGTCAACAATTCGGAGGGGTGGTGGATGATCGCTTGCGCACCGTTATCCCGCAACTCGGGCTCGCCACGAAAGCCCCAGGTTACGCCGACCGCGAACATACCGGCCCTCGTCGCTGTCCGCATGTCGATCGACGTATCGCCGACGTAGAGCCAGCGGTTGGCTGGTAGATCCAGTTGACGGGCGATCGCTAACGCGCCGGCGGGATCCGGTTTCCGCGGAATGGTCGGGAGCATGCCGGCCACGGCAGCAAACTCGACTTGGGGCAAGAAATGCGCCACGCACTGTTGCGTGAACTCATCTGGCTTGTTGGACAGCACGGCCAATACCGCTCCCTGCGCGGCGAGTTCTCGTAGCAGCTCGAGGATGCCGTTATAGGGGCGCGACGTTAGGTGCCATTGGTGCCGATAGGTCTCGCGAAAGTCGGAGACGCACGCTGCGATGTTCGCCGAGTCACGATGTGGCTCTGGCAAGCCCCTCTCAAATAGAACTGCTACTCCTTCACCGACCAGATGTCGGTAGTCCGTCAGGGAATGCTGGGGGAACCCCCGTTGCGCTAGCACTTGATTGGCTGCATTGGCGATATCAGCGAGTGAATCGAGCAGCGTTCCGTCCAAGTCGAACATAACACCGGCGCCATTCATCCTAGGGTGGTCCTTTGCAAAAAATGGGGAATCGAGAGGGACCGACGGCGAGCCAACTATACGTGTAAAAATTCCGGCCAGATGGCATCGCTGACCAATAGTCCCTCGGTGGTCAGTCGCAGGTGTCCCTCGTGGAATTCCAAGAGGCCCAGATCGACAAACTTGCGCACGGCAGGACCGGCCAGGGATTCGACGGTGAATCCGGACACCTGAGCAAAGGCCTGGATATCAACCCCTTGCAAGCGGCGCATGCCAAATACCAATTGCTCGCGTGCCAAATCGGCGGGGGCCAATTCCTCCGACTCGGCGACCGGCGATAGTCCGGCCAGCACGCGGTGCAGGTACGTGGTGGTGCTGCGATGGTTCACTTGTCGCTGGCCGTGAACGAAGCGGGCCGCGCCGGGCCCGACGGCATGGTAGGACTGGCCGGTCCAATAGACTTCGTTATGGCGGCAGCGGAATCCGTGGCGCGCGAAGTTGGACACTTCGTAGTGATCCCAATCATTGGCCCGTAGCCGGTTCATCGTCTCGACATACATGAGACGCTGTTCCTCCTCGGCAACCGGGAGGAGCTGACGTCGCAAGAGGCGTCCCCAAAAGGTAGTTCCCCGTTCAAACGTTAGGCCATAGGTGGAGAGGTGCTGCACATTGAGCGTCAGGGCCGTATCCAGATCCCGTTCCCAGTCGGCGAGTGTTTCGTGTGGTGCCGCGAAGATCAAATCCAGCGACAGGTTGGGAATCGCGGGGCGCAGGCATTCGACCGCCCGCACGATATCGTCGGGTGTGTGCTCACGTTCCAAGGCCATTAGTTTTCCTGGGTGAAACGACTGAGCCCCCAAACTGACGCGGTTAACCTTGGCCGCGCGCAGCACGGAGACTTTATCGGGCGTGATGTCGATAGGATTTGCTTCGACGCTGAACTCGTGATTTTCACAAACAGGAAACCATTTCTGCAGCAGTTGCAGGAATCTCGCCAGCGGTTCGGGGGGGAGATACGTGGGGGTTCCACCCCCCACATAGAGTGTGTGCACGGGCTGTGGTACGCGGAGCCAAGACAACTCGATTTCGATTGCCCGCAAATAATCTTCGACAAGATCGTCCCGGTCGCTAACGACAGTGAAATTGCAGTAGCCACAGCGGTGGCTGCAGAAGGGGACGTGTGCGTAGGCGGCCTGAGGTTGCTCGAAGGATCGTTGCATCTCGGTATGGTGGCGGTGGGAACACCGCCCGACGGGGTCCACCTACTGGTCCCAGTTGTTGATCTGTCTCAGCGCCAGAGCCAGGGAGAGCGGATTGGCGGGGAACAACAGGCGCAGCCAGCGCACGTCATCATCTTCAAGATTCTGCTGTTGGATGCGATCCACTTCTTGATGGAGGGCCGTTAACCAGGCGGGGATCTCGAAGCCGCCGCCGGTCGATTCTCGCAGCAACAGATCGGCTTCCTCTTGTAAAAGTTCGAAAGCCGGCTGTGAGCCGGTATCTTCGACCTGTTGCATGGCCGGCTCAATGAGCGCCCGCATACGGTCAATGGCCAGGCAGCGAAGGAAACGCTCCCCCACGCGGTCGGCGATGGAGGCCATTCGCATCGCGTACTTCTGCTGCAACTCGGTCAAGCGTTCCACGTAATTCTCGGCCTCGCCACCGATACGTTCGACGAGCGCACGTCGCCAGAGCGCGGCTGCTTCCGGGCAGCCCCCTCGCAACAGCACTTCATGCGCGACCACCACGGGGCGCAAATTCCAGACCACACGCTCGTACGAGGCTCGAAATCGCAAGAAGTCGAGCAATGCGTACAGGTTGTCCCCGGAATCGGACTGCGTCGTTGTGCTGTTGTAGTCCCGGTATTCCTCGTAATTCTCGACAATGGCTTCCAAAATCGTCGTCAGGTATTCGATAGCCGTGTCGCGAGAGATGTTTTCATCCAGTTCTCGCAAGAGGAGCCACGGCTCCACTTCATCCTCATGTTCGACCAGATAATCCAGCCAGGTCCCCACACCTTGGTGCAGAATGGCACGCAAATTCCCCATGTTCAGAAACGTCTGCGTGAAAATGTCCCGACCATATCGCTTGATGAACGTCACCAACGATTCCCACTCCTCGGTATCGCTCACCCGTTCCAAAACCGACAGCCGCAGCGTGCGACTGTGCTTGAGCCAGATCAAGAGCATGCGTTCGGTAATATGCTCAACGCACTCCACGAGTCGAGTCGAGACGTCGGAGCGTTGTTTGCGGGCAGTGGCCCCCTGTTTTTTGACGGATTTCGCGGGGAGTGACTCGAGTTCACGCCGCGCGGCCGATACGATCGACTCCACCAGCGCCCGGTATCCATCCTCAAAAAGTTCGTCGAATTGGGTCACAGCCCCGGGACCAGCGGGGCGCGTCCTTTCCATCTTGCGAGCCATGTCCAACAACTGGCGGGTTTCGGTGAGAAGGCCAATGCGGGGCAAACTGATTGCCAAGATGCGCATCGTATTTTGTAACTGCCGCGAAGCCACGATGTCCAAAGGACGACCACCGCGTGCCAAGGGGACATACAGCGAAGTCTGTTCTTTGATCGCGGCCCGGTACTTGACCAAAGCCTGACGCACGCCGCGGCGATTCGCCCGGTGCAGTTGAGCGAGCAGCTGCGCTCCCAGTCGATGTTCGTCGGTCAACGGTTGTTCGTCGGTGAGTGTTTGGGCCAGGTCGGGGCGTACCACGAGGAGCGATGCCAGAATCCACTGGGCTGCGGAGGTCGTCTCCACGGCGGCAATGATAATCTGCTCCATAAGCGCGTCACGCGCCGCGCGCTGCCGATCGTAATCGATCATGTCCTCCGAAGTGCCACTGGGAGAACGCAAACGATACGATTGCACGACTTCAAGTAGTTGTAGCAACTCTCGTCGATTGCGTTCCGCCTGTCGATACCAGGGGACAAGGTGCTCGCAAAGGGAGGACGGAGGCTGCGGCGCGACTTCACCCGCTCCCGTGTTGTCCGCGTCAGCGGCGTGCTGGGACTGTATACCCGGGCAGGCCATGGCCGCCGTGCGCCACAGGCAAGCGAGATGATGGAGAAACGCCAACCGCTCCACGATCCGTTCGCATTCCGATTCCAACGCGTCGTACGTCGAATCGTCTCGGTCAAAGATTCCGCTCTGCACGCCATCGTCGGTGCTGTCGCGATAGACCACATCTTCGTAGGCCGCCCCGAATAACTCCCGATCCTCGTCCTCGGACTCGTCGATTTCTCCAGCGCCGGCAGCCTCCACTTTTGGTAGGTCGCCGGCAGAAGCCGTTTTCAAGGAGAATTCGGGAACCACCCAATACTCCTCAGCATTGGCTTCCAAATAATCAAAAAATTTCCGCACCAGCGCCCAGGTTTCCTGTGGCGTGCGGATCGCGGAGCTGGTCGTGGCCGCTGTCCCACGTCCGGGGAACATCGCACTGGGATGAGGAGGGAGTGCCTGGGGGTGGCAACTGTAAATCTGCTGGGCCAACCAGCGTTCGGCCAATTGATACAACGAGGCACCGCCATACTCCAACGTGATCTGACGGGCACGGCTCACCCATTGCACCAACAACGCCAGCGAGGAGACCACATCCCCGCGATCCAGCAAACGCTCGACAACCAAGGCATTCGAGCGCGGCGAATTAAACATTTCGACATGCGGAGACCAAAAGGCGATGTCGCCTGCCGCCGCCCCCCCCTTGTGCCACAGGTTCAACGCTCGGGCCACGTTTCCCGCGGCCTCGAAGGCATCCAGGGCCGATGTGCCTGGAACCCCCTCCACCTCATGAATGGCAAACTGATGCCACCAACGGGCTGCCTGTTCAAATTTCAGCGAAACGTGTTGACACACTTCCTCATGATCGACGGCGGCTGCCTCGCCCCAAACTGCCGAATAGGCTTCGAAAACCTGATTCATACGGTCGATAATCTCATCGACCCGATGATCGTGAACGCTGTTTTCCAGCGCCGGAAACAGGCTGATCTGCCCGTCGAATCCCAGGACGTTCCAAGGATCCACCATGGCGCCGCACTCGATCGCCCGGTGGATCAACTCCATTGCCTGGTCCACGTGGCGCGCGGCGGCTTCCAATTCGCCCCGCTTGCGACTCCGTTCTGCGGCGACCAGCGCACATTCCACTTGACAGGCCATGCGCGACGAAGCGACGGGCAGGGACTGCGCCAACGTCTCCGCCTGCTCCGGATATCCCATCCGTGCGTAGAGCCTCGCCAACTGAGCCCGCTCCAACTGGGTCACACGCCAGCGCAACAGGGTTTGATTCAGGTGTTGACGCACGCCCCCCAAGGGCTGGTGCAGAACACGCGATTCCTGCTCAAGTCGCGCGGCGTGTGGGGGAGGGAGACGCTGCATCACCTGTTCGTAGAAGACATCTCGGTAAGCGGCAATCCTGGGCAAAAGAACTCCCAGCGTCTGGTTCGAATCATGGGCATCCGGGCCGCTGCCACTCACACCCGACGCCATCAGGATGGTTCCCGCCAATACGGCCGCCGCTTCTTCCAATCGTTCCTCCTCGGTCCCCACTTCGGCTTGTACCACGCGATTCAGGAGTGCATCCAAGGTAATCTGTTGGACGACAAACCGTCGGTAACGACCACGATTGTCGATATGATGAGGGTCCCACTGGCCGAACTGATAGTTGGGACGGCGGTGTACCGGATGTTCAAAATCGTAGGCCCGCGCATCCAGCGACAACTCATCCAAACACTCGATATCGAAAAACGCCTCTCGCCGCACCTCAGCGGTGGTCTGCTGCAAAAAAGCCAGGCTGCGTTCGACCAGTAAACGATAGCGCCCCGTCGCACAGCCGGCGCCGGCGATGTAGAGCGGGATGGGACACGTCCGCTCGTGCGCATAGGGCTCAATCTTTTGCGATTCGAGGGTGGCGATAGGGCGGTGCCCCAAATAATCGCTGATCCGCGTCACCACCCGTTCCACGAGCGACTCGACGGATGCTCCAGTGGCGCCGTCCGCTAGGACGGCCTCACAGACTCGCCCCACGAAAAACGAATTGAACAGGATGTCGTCCGGCTGATGGGCCAGCAGATCGGCATGCCATTGTCGATAGGCGGGGAGTACGTGCCCGAATACGATACGGACCACGGCCGACGCCTGATCCACATTGGCAAACACGCTTGACGAACCCCTCAGCTTCTCCAAGCCGCGCTCCAACCAGGCCCCCACAATCGTCCAATTGGCCACCGCGGGACTCCCACCAACGACGGGGGGGACTCGGCCGGAACTAGCCCGCTCAAACAGCCGATTCAGGCCGGCTAGAAAGGCGCTATCGGGGCTGCCCGACGAGAAATTCAGGTGCCCAAGGACTTTAGCCAGCGCTCCGTGGTCCTCGTCGGTCAGCTGATCCCACATCGGTATTTGGCCTGTCGATTCCGCCACGATCCTGGTTTCCTTGGTGCCGACCCATCTCAGCACGCTTCGCCACCACACCTTCGCGGGGGCCCACGCAGGCCCCAGCGGGCCATCCATCCTCAACGACCTGCATCAACCGATGCAGGAACTCACAAACATGGTAGGTTCCACCCGCAGCCTGGTCCACCCGGCACGACTCCCCCCTTGAATGGCCCGCGTCCCAACGGTGTCCAGCTATTGCCGAGATTTCCTGACAGTTGTTGCCAGTTCGACTATGCTGAATCTTTGGGACTTGCCGCGCAATGGTAGTCGGAATGATCCGCGAGCCGACCGGTCTCAGTCCATTCCACTGTCGACACGACACAGCAGGAAAACTCGCTCAGCCGGGCAACACCTGGCAACACGTTAAGCAAAGGCCGAAGTTTCACGATGCCACGATCGAACCATCCAACATTTGTAGCTCGCTCCGAAGCTGGCATAGCCATTCCACCGACCCAGGCACCGGTCCGTACTCCATGGGCTATGCACGATAGGACGTCACGTCCCAGGCGGACGGCCAGCGGATCGCTGGGCTTGTTTTGGCTGTGTCAGGCCGCTTGCGGTTGGTGCTTAGTAGGCCTGCTGGTGAGCGGAACGCCGCTGTACGGGGCACATGCATCGCAGCGGCCAGTCGATGTTGTGACATCGGGCAAGGAAGTAGAGCTTTTGCGATCCGACTTGCAGCGGCAATGGAGTCGTCACTTCGGCCGTTTCCAGAAGCATTTCCTGGGATCGGATTTGTCGCAATTCGTTCGCAGAACGCAGTTGCAGACGGTCTACGAAGTTCGCGATGGCGTCAAGGTACACGGCTTTAGTGAACAACAGCTGGATCAGCGCGGCAACCCGTTAGGCCTGAAGAACGCGCGACGCGCGGCCGAAGCGTTGTACTATAACCTCAAGGCGCTCGGCCGTGACGTGACAATAAAGTCCCGTCAGATCCCGCAGATCGACTTGTGTGTACAAACGGATTCGGGCCAATTGTACCGAGTTGATGCCGAGACGGGGCGCGATCATTGGTCTCGCTCGGTCGGACGCGAGCGACGAACGTACGTTCCGGCGGTGGGCAATGAACAGTACATCGCCGCCATCAATGGCAGCCAATTGACGCTGCTGGAAACCGCCACTGGCCAGGTCGTGTGGCAGCGCAATATGCAAGGGATCCCCGCCACGATGCCCGTTTTTGCGCCACGCCATGTCTGTGTTCTCTGCACGAACGGCGGTTTGGAGTGTTATGCCCTGGACGACCAATCGGCGTCGATGAAGACGATGTTTTCGTACGGTGACGTTACAGCTAAGCCCGTGGTAACTCCTGCCAGCATTTGTTGGCCGACCCGTCTGGGGCTGTTGTACGGTGCATCGCCCACGGCCGACGGATTCTATTATCGTGTTGAGGTCCGAGATCCCGTCTGGGGATCTGCCGCGTACCAGGCACCCAATCGTATCTTCTTTGTCACGGAACGCGGCGATGTGCTCGCGATTCATGACGGGCGCGGGGACTTGATCTGGAAGTTGCCCACGGGACATTCCGTGCGTCAATCTCCCGTGGTCATCGACAAGACCTTGTACGTATCGACTGAGTTTGGGGGACTGTATAGCGTCGACTCCGCATCCGGATCCGTGCGGTGGAACACAGGAGGCGTGCGACAATTCGTTGCGGCCAACGAGCATCATGTCTACGCATTGACTTCCACCGGACAGTTGGCGAAGTTGGCTGCCCAGTCCGGCGAAGTGCTCCAACGCATCCAGTTGCCAAGACAATCTTTCGTGCCGGTCAACTACCTTTCCGATCGGATCTTCGTGATCTCACCGAGTGGTGGCATGGAGTGTTGGCGCGAGCCCAACTACCACTGGCCCATGCTGCATGATCCGCTGCCGCCCCCCGAGGATCCGGCAAGGAAAAAGCAAGACAACGGCAGCAAATCCAAACCTTCGTCTCTTGAGAACGATCCCGCCGACTCTCGACCTTCGGACACGGAGCCTGCCGCCTCTGGGGATAAATCGGAAAATCCGAATGCTGTGGACGATCCTGTTTTCGTGGAGTAGCGGATCGAGGCTCCTTAGCCGTCGCCGTCGGGACGGGTTGACCGCGGGCGCTTCAGCCCTTACACCAATAGAAACGCGATAGCAATCTCTTGGAGGTAAGGCTCGTTTCATGGTGGACTCACCGAAAATCACGCAGGCGATTTTGAGTGTCAGCGACAAGTCCGGGCTGGCGGAGTTCGCAGCCGGACTGGTAGCTGCCGGTGTCGAACTGCTCAGCACAGGCGGGACCCAGGATTTTTTGCGGCAGCGGGGAATTGCCGTTCGCGATGTCGCCAGCTACACGGGATTCCCGGAGATGCTTGATGGACGGCTCAAGACCCTCCATCCCAAGATTTTTGGCGGCATCCTCGGTCGCCCGAATCGAGAGGACGATCGGCAATCCTTGCGGTCGGCGGGGATCGAATGGTTGCCGCTGGTCGTCGTCAATCTCTATCCGTTTGAAGCCACCGTGGCACGCAATGTTAGCGAGCCCGAAACGATTGAGCAGATCGATATTGGCGGACCAAGCCTGGTACGGGCGGCGGCCAAGAATCATGCCTTTGTGACCGTGGCAACCGATGCTCGCCAATACGGCGAGATTCTGCAACAGATTGCCGCTTCCGGCTGCACCACATTGGAATTGCGTCGTCGCTTGGCAGTCGAAGCCTTTCGCCTGACAGCCCGTTACGATCGCGCGATTACGGACTATTTAGCACGGAACGCCGACGCGGCCGATGGTCCCGATGCTGCGGACTTCCCCGATACGTTCAACCCACAATGGCGCCGGCAGTGCGTCTTGAGGTACGGTGAGAATCCTCATCAACGCGCGGCCCTCTATGTCGGAAACAGTCCCGAAGGCAGTTCCTTGGTGACCGCCCGTCAATTGCACGGCAAGGACTTGTCGTACAACAATCTGCTCGACTTAGACGCGGCGCTGGGTATCGTACGCGATCTGCCCGAACCGTCGATGGCTGTAATCAAGCATCACAACCCCTGCGGTGCTGGAAGTGCGGCCACCTTAGCGGCCGCCACGCGCAAGGCACTCGGTGGTGATCCTCTCAGCGCGTTCGGTTCGGTCCTAGGGTGCAATCGGCCGGTAGAGGCCGACGCGGCTGAGGTACTCTGCGCTCCCGATCTCTTCATCGAAGCCGTGGTAGCCCCATCGTTCTCAAACGAGGCGTTGGAAATCCTGACCAGCCGCCCTAAGTGGCGGGCCAATGTGCGATTGATGGAGGTTCGCGACCTGCGGTCGGGACGAGAGCCTTTCGATTATCGCTTCGTGAATGGCGGCTGCTTGGTGCAAGATGCCGACAATCAGCCTGATCCCGAATCGGATTGGCGGGTGGTCACACGTTGCGAACCGACCCAGGACCAATGGGATGAATTGCGATTTGCTTGGGCTCTTGTGCGACATGTAAAATCGAATGCCATTGTCGTGACCAGCGATCGAACTCTGTGCGGAGCTGGGGCGGGACAAATGAGTCGTGTGGACGCGGTTGAGATTGCGCTCCGTAAGGCTGGGGACCGCGCGGTCGGCGGTGTGCTGGCCTCCGACGCATTCTTCCCATTTGCCGATTCCATTCATCTGGCCGGGCGGGCGGGACTTCGCGCCATCATTCAACCGGGTGGCTCACGACGCGACGATGAAACGGCCGCCGCGTGCGATGAGCTGGGGCTCCCAATGATCTTCACCGGGCGGCGGCATTTTCGACACTAACCGAGAAGGCGATGGCATTCGGTATGGGATCCGTGCTCGACAAAATTGTGGCCGAAACACGCCGGACCATTGAACAAGCGCGGCACGAAATTCCCTTGGCGACGCTGACGGCCCAGGCTTCCCAGGTGCTGCCACCCTTGGATTTTTTTGCTGCGCTGGCCAGTGGTCCCCCCATCAAACTGATCGCTGAAGTTAAAAAAGCAAGCCCCTCGCGCGGCGTGATCCGAGCGGACTTTTCCCCCGTCGAAATCGCGAAAACCTATGAATTACATGGCGCCGCCTGCATCAGTGTACTCACCGATCGCCCCTTCTTTCAGGGGAGCTTGGAGTACCTGCGCCATATTCGTAGCGCGGTATCACTCCCCCTGCTGCGCAAAGATTTCATTCTCGATCCCTACCAAGTCGTCGAAGCCCGCTGTAACGGGGCCGATGCCGTACTGCTGATCGCCGAGTGCCTCGACGATTGCCAGCTACGCAAGTTGCATGGCGCGATTTTGGACTGGGGTATGACGCCATTGGTCGAGTTCTACGATCCCGACAATCTGCCACGCGTGTTGGAGGCGGGGGCGACATTAATCGGTGTCAACAATCGTAATCTGCATACTTTTGAGACGGATCTCGAGCATACCATCCGTATGCGAGAGCAGATTCCCGACACCTGTGTCGTGGTTGGCGAAAGTGGGATTCGGGGACATGCCGATTTGATGCGACTCGAATCGTCAGGCGTCGACGCTGTGCTCGTGGGTGAGCATCTGATGGCACAGGCCGATATCGGGGCGGCCGTGGACCAGTTGCTCGGACGAGCCTGACCTCGGCGTTGCTCCCGCCTGTTCGGACCGCCGCTCGCTCATCAGCTTGCGTTGATGGTCGATGCCAACAATCGCGCGATTTTGCGGCCGGTGACGTTGAGCGGATAGGCGTCGAGTTGCGACGGCCAGACCCAACGCCAATCACTTTTGGGCGGTCGACGGCCACTGATCCAGCGGGCCCGATAACAGCTCAGCGTGATGCGGAATCGCGTCACACCATGCTTGATCACGGTCAGACATGGTCCGATGGTCGTTTGCATGCCCAACTGGGACGCGACGCAGCGACCCAATTCACCACGTGGCATTTCAGCGGGTGGAGCCGCGACCGTCAGCCGCGGAAAATCCCATAGTCCGCCCCAACGGCCCCCTGCGGCACACGGCCCTAAAAGGATGCGTCCGTTCTTCTCCACAATGAATGCCACCTCCTCACGACTCTCGCGGTTGAGTCGTTTGCGGCCCGTCGGGATTTCGAGTTGCATCCCCTGACGGGCGGCTGCGCACCAGGGGCGCACGGGGCACGAGTCGCATTGAGGATTTCTCGGAGTGCAGATCAGGCTCCCCAACTCCATGAGGCCCTGATTCCAGATCCCCACATCTCGTTTGGGGAGCAGGTTCTCCGCTGCCTGCCACAGACGTGTCTGCACACGCGGACGGGTCATGTCGTCACGTTCCGCCAACCAACGGGCCAGGACACGCAGCGAATTTGCTTCCAGAATGGGCTGCCGATCGCCAAAGGCAATGGAAAGGATGGCCCCCGCCGTGTAGCGGCCAATACCCGGCAAGGCACGTAGCCGATCGGGGTCGCGCGGCATCTGGCCCGCATGCACGTGCACCACCTGTTGCGCCGCCGCGTGCAGCTGACGTGCGCGACGATAGTAGCCCAATCCCTCCCACAATCGCAGGACGTCCGATTCGTTGGCCTGAGCCAAAGCGTGCACGGTCGGAAACGATTTGAGAAACCGGAGGTAGTAGCCGATGACTGTATCCACTTGCGTCTGCTGCAGCATCACCTCGCTGACCCAGATCGCGTACGGGTCGCGGGTGCGCCGCCACGGAAGATCACGTGCTGAGCGGCGATACCACCGCAGTAGCGACCGATGCAATCCTGAACCGGGTAATGGTCCCTCGGCATCCGAACTGATTGAATCGGTGGCGGCCACCAACGGACTCCATTCCTAATATCGGGTTGGGTAGACTCAGTCGAGCGGCATTATAGCTGCGCAGCCGGGAACGGCCAGCGGGATGGATCTCAGGGCAGCGGCAGATCGCGCAGCTCGAAAGGGAACTCACGCGGGATGATGCTCGCGGGGCAACGGTAGATGAAGGTCATGCCTGCAGGCCCGTTCTCCAGCACGAACTTAAACGATATCCCCATTTGCTCGGGCGTTTGCCGAAACGTTTCCAGGCCGTCGTAATCGATGCGTGTTCCTTTCGAATCCACGAGAAACGCTTCGTTCGCGAAGATCCATTCTCGTGGCGAATCCAAAACACCTGTCGCTTCGTCATATTGCACCGCTAGCAGCAGCTCGTACACATCGGCCGATTTTCGCATATCTTCAACAGTGAGGGTGACATTTTCCTTCCGCACGACAATTGGCTTGGCCGTCTCAAGGTCTTTGAAAGGAAACTCTTCGATCGGGCCGGCGATCAAGGCCCGCAGGGTGCCACTCAGCGTGCGAACCATACTCGCGTTGCGTGGGGGTAGCGCTGCGGGAATTTCCAAATCGACGAGTGCCTGATTGGCATCGACCGAGACTTCCAAGTGCGTTTCTTGAGCGGCAGGGAGCAGCGACGTGCCTTGATCATCGTCAATCCGCAATGATGGGATGGGGAGTTGCAGAACCAGTGGGGTCAGCCGGGGTTCCCAGCCGATGCCGAGGGTGATGCTCAGTGCATCTTGCCCTTTGTCTTGCAGATGGCGAACGGCGTTCAGGCTGACGGGCTCAATGCGTAGAGCGTCTGCGTATTCGACGCGTCCGATGGCCGGATGTTGGTTGTCTTCTCGCTGGACAAACGCCAGGGTTCGCGGGGAATCCGTGAAGGCGTACAGGGTCATGCCCGCGCGATCCAACACATGGTCCAGAGCGGGCCAGAAGTCCGCACCCCGCAGTTGCAATTCCAACTCCGGGTCATGGGGATCCTGCCCCAGCTGCTCACGATAGTCTGCCACCTTGTTGCCCGTCTGTCGCTCGAACTCTGCCAAGGCTCGCTGCAACGACCACTTTCCTTCCAAAGTTACCTGGGTGGGGTTGACCAATGCCTGGCGGGCCTGTTCGGCCATCCGCTCCAACTTCTGCCGAATTGTTTGCAGGCGCGACCGGGTTTCCCCTGCGGGTACAACATCCTCGCTGGGGAGATGCTCCAGGACCGGTGGGCCGATGGCGATCAATCGTTGCTGGGCCTCCTCCCGCTTCGCAAAGTCGCCATTCTCCAATTGGCGGACCCATTGGATCATGGCCTCGGCGGTCGGAGTCGCCGGGGCGACCGCCGCTTGGCTGGGGAGCAGACCGCAGACCCAAATGAGGACGGATGGCACGCGCGGGCTCCCGCAGTAGGGGTAAGGTGGCTATGGGGACAACGGGTATATCCGGTCAAGTTGCTTTTGTCGGCATTTTAATCATACCGGTTGGCTAGGGCCACCGGGAAATCGACCGATTTCCCTCGTGGTATGACCTAAGCTTGATAAAGCCCATAGGGGCACCCCTGTATGCGGCGCCATAGCCGTGCGATCCCTACAATCGTTCTCGTCCAGCCGAGGCCTGCCCATGTCACGATGGACTGCCGTACTGATCAGTTTCGTCAGCGTGCTTGGCATGCACGACATGGCGGCGGGAGCGCCAGGCACGTTGCGTGTTGATCTGGGTGCGCAACAGCTGGAAGGAATGCCGGTTCATTGGACCGAGGGGGCCGTTCAGCTGTTAGGTCGTGACGGCGCATTATGGGAATTCGCGCCCAATGCAACCAAGGGGTTTCAGCAGCAGTCGGCCACTTTTGTTCCGTACAGTCAGGCGGAATTCCGAGGCCAGTTATTGCGGGAGTTTGGCGCGGGATACGAGGTGACCGGTACCGGGCACTTCTTGGTGGTTCATCCGGCTGGCCGCGGCGAGCTTTGGTCGGACCGCTTCGAGCAACTGTATGGCTCGATCATGCACTATTTCACGGCGCGCCGCTTCCGTTTGTCGAAGCCACAGTTTCCTTTGGTGGCTGTCGTCTTTCCGTCGCAACAAGCGTTCATGCGTTATGCCCAGCAAGATGGTGGGCCGGTGTCACCGAATGTATTGGGATATTATTCCATCCGCACCAATCGCAATGTGCTGTTTGAGCAGGGGACGAGTAAAGACGATCCGCAGTCGTGGCTTGAGACGGCCGATACGATCATTCATGAAGCGACGCACCAGACGGCATTCAATGTGGGGGTTCACAGTCGACATGCGCTCCCCCCGCGTTGGTTGGCCGAAGGACTCGGAACGATGTTTGAGGCCCGCGGAGTTTGCGACTCGCGTCAATATTCCGAATTGGCGGACCGTCTCAACGCGGGGCGTCTGCGAGATTATCGGCATTTTGCGGCAGCCGGCGCAACGCGGCCGCGTGGGCAGCTGCTTGGGGAGTTGGTCGCGCATGACCGTATTTTCTCGGCGAACCCGGCGGAGGCCTATGCCTATGGTTGGGCCCTCACGTTCTACCTGGCTGAGCGTCACACCAGCAAACTATCCCGCTATCTGCAGCTGACTGCGGACCGACCGCCATACGAACCCTATTCATCGTCTCAGCGTCTGGAAGACTTTGTACGGGTTTTCGGCACCAAACTCGAGCTGTTCGACACGCATTTCGTACAATTTATGGAATCCCTACCCCGATGATGGGGAACCCCACACGCACGTTGACTGAGATGAGCGATTCAAAAAACGCGATTGGCACGCCGCCGAATGGCATCGGATGGTCGGATAACTTGGCAACCGCCCTGTCCGATCAACGTGCTGCTGCGCTCCAATTCTTATCCCAGCAAGGGACCCGGTTGAACGGGATTGAACAGCGATTGCAGCAGCAACGCGACGCATTTGTCCATTGCCGCAGCGAGTGGGATCGCGTGCGTCTCCAATGGTCCGAAACCCAGCGACAGATCGACGAAGCCAGCGACGACATGACTCGCGAACGGTCTGAACTCGTGCAGCAGAAGGATCGGCTGGCGGATCGTGAGCAGGACATTGCCAAGCAGCTGGAACAGGTTGAGGGGCGGCGGCATGAGTTGGATGAGAAGGCTGCCGCGTTGGTGCAATTGGAATTGCGCCTGGACGAACAACGGCTTCAATTGCGGCAGCAAGATCAAAGTTCCAACGATCAAGCGGATCTCGTTTGTCAGCTTCAAGCGAGAGTCGATCAGATCACGAAGGAAATGCAGGAGTTGGATTCGCAATCGAGTAGCGAATTGGATGCCGCTCGGATTAGCCTGATGAACGCGCGTCGCGATCAAGAAACGTTACGCAAACAAACAGACGCGGCCAGCCGTCAGCATGCGGAAGAACTTGCGGAGCGCGATGGCCTGATTGAACAACTGCGCACGTCGGCGCAGAAATTACGGGACGATGGGTGTGCCACTCATAACGACGAAGCATGGCAGGATCTGCAACAACGCTACGAGACAGCCTTGGCGGACGTCCGCGAACTGCGGACAAGAAACGATGAATTGGAAGGCCAACTGGCCCACGCGCCCACCAGCGTTTCTGGCCGGAAGGCGCCCCAGGGTGCCTTGAATTGGGAAGCTCAGAAAAAGCTGTTGATGGAACAATTGGACGACGAGGACTTGAATGCTTCAGATGCCGCGCGTCAGCAAGAGCGGCTGTCGATACAGGAGGCGCTGCGGGCCACCGAACTGGCAATGGCCAAAAAGAATGCTGAAATAAAGGAGCTGGAGGAACGCTTGACCGCGCGCAACCCCCAATCAGCCCGCTCCGGTGGCCAGAACGATTCGGTGGTCTTTGGGGCGCAGGGGATCGCGGCGTTCCTGGATCAAGACGAACTGATCCAACTCGAACGAGAGAACCTGCAACGACTGCAGGATGAGTGGCGGGAAAAACTACGACACGCGGAAGTGGAACTTTCGGTGGAACGAGCCCGCTTGGCTCGCGAACGCCTGGAGATCGACGAACGCCTGCGAGACTTCGAATACAACGCTAAACAGCCCTCATCGCACGGTTCGGAAGTGACGGAGGAAAAGGCCACCGGTCGCCGGTGGCTGACTCGACTTGGTTTGGCCGGAAACGACGACTAAACCACCGCTGGGCCCCTCAAAAAGTCCATCACGGCGTTGCCTTGAAGGATGTTTACAGCCACAGGTGTAAGCGGCCATCCAACATGTCGGGAATCGCCTGTTGGACGGCACGCTGAATCTGCCGTGGATGATATCGCGTGCTGAAATGCGAGGCGATGATCAGTTCATTTTGAAAGAGCTGGCGGCGCATCACGATATCGTCTACGTGAATGTGCCCCAACTTGTGGATTCGCTCTTTGCGATGGCCAGGTGCGACAAAGGTCATTTCGCAGATGAGGATCTCGGCCCGATACATGTCGGGGCAGTCGTCTAAACCCTCGGGGGCGCTATCTCCCAAATACGCCAAGCGAGGCTGCCGCCGCTCCTCGGTAACTTCCACCCCCTGCAGACGCAAATCACGGATTTGGTCGCCAGCCAGATGGTGGTACTCCGCCTTCAGTTTGCGGCGGCGTTCCCAGACGATGTAACCCTGCGAGGGTATGGTGTGACGCGTCGCATGCACGGTTACCACGAGTTCGCGTGACAATTCGATTTGATCACCCGGTTGTGCGGGAACCAGTTGGCACGGCAGCCGTCCACGATCCAAACGGCTAAACGCCCGCAGCAACCGTTCCACGTTTTCGATCGCGTACCCCGGCAAGTAAATCACCGGGGGCTCCATCTTCATCATGCGACGCCGCGCCACATAGACAGGCAAAGCCGCGATGTGATCCAAATGCATGTGCGAGATGAACCAAGCTGGGGATCCCATGAAATCCCAAGGTTGCCCCCCCAAATCAAACCCCAGCTTCCACTGAGGGATGCGCCAGTAGGTCTGTACCGCAGCGCGTGAGTATCCTTCAATCGTCAGGCCCTTATGCTCGTACGACTTGAAGGGGAGATTTTGCAGCATGGAAGTTGGGGCAGTCACAAAAGACATCGCGTCCGTCACCTTCGCGGGCTGGCGTTGCGGCAAGTATCGATAATCGTTGATCAGCTGGCGGCGCGTGACGCCTGCGGCATTGACGAACTATACTCATCGATTTCCCACGCTTCCAGTGGTTCCTGAAATCGAGACCCGGGCCGAATCCAAATATCTCCGTTCCCGTCCGCCTGCTCCACGTTGACACGGTGGTGACGGGTCAATTCCAATACGGCTAAGAATACACCGATCAAGGCCGACTTGGGCATCCCCGGCCGAAATACACTGGAGATGGTCGTTTCCCCTTGGTCGCTCAATCGACTGCGAATCTGTTCCATGTAGACCTGAATGGGGGTCTCATCGTAGACGACGGTCGTCGCATGCTGCAACCGCTGCTCGCGTGCCAGTCGCCCAAATGCACTCACCAGGTCCCATAACTCCAGTTCCCGAATCGGCTGTTCGGCTGGATCCAATTCGCGAGCTGGATGCAGGTTGGCCAGCCGCACGTAGGCTCGCTGGTAGAGACGGCTGCGTTCCTCCAACAGGCTGGCGATGTCCTTGTATTTCTTGTATTCGAGCAACCGCTCGACCAACTCACCATGCGGATCTTCCCAAGCCTGCTCCTCCTCCTCGGTCTGGGGAAGGATCAAACGGGACTTGATCTCCATGAGCAGCGTTGCCAGCTCCAAGAACTCACCGACCGCGTCCGCATTGACCGACTGCTCGGCCGCGTCCATCAACGCCTCGAATTGCCGCGTGATATGAGCCACGCGGATTTGCGTCGCCTCCAATTCATGCCGACGCACCAGATACACCAACAGGTCCAAAGGGCCGCGATAGGATTCCAGCTCGACTCGAAATGGCATGTTCTAATCCCGTCGTCCGTCCGGCCCTGGCACGTTCGCTGCACGCCACCATGGTACTCGGCCGCGGCCAATCGGCGTAGTGCAATGCTCGGCCCCCCGACCGTCGGTTATGGCCGAACATGTCCCCGTGGGGCGTAATACGGCCGGGAGAGGCCCGGCCGGGCCCCACAAATCGCTGCGGATCGCGGCTGCGTCCCCCCCGCGCCGCCCTCGGGCCAGCTTCGCCGCGGGCCGGCGGGGAGGGACCGGGGCCGTTCCCGGAAGTCCGTATCGGCGTCGCGGGCCACTTGTGGGGCGTAACCGAGCCAATTAAGATGCCCTGTTTCGCTGATTTCAGCGGGTTTTGTTCCGCCGTCCGGAGTCTTCATGCGCCACGTCTTGTCTGCCGTCGTACAAAATGTCCCGGGCGTCTTGGCCCATGTTTCGGGCATGCTGGCCTCGCGCGGGTATAACATCGATTCCCTGGCCGTCGGCGAGACCGAAGAGCCGCACCTGTCGCGCATGACCTTTGTGTTGGTGGGCGACGACCGGGTATTGGAACAGGTCCGCAAACAGCTAGAGAAGATCGTGACCGTTGTACGCGTCGACGATATCAGTTCCCAAGATTACGTCGAGCGAGACTTGATGCTCTTGAAGGTGCGGGCCGCGCCCGCCGCAAGACGAACCGAGATCCGTGAGCTGGTCGATATCTTTCGAGGCCGTATCGTCGATGTCGGCTCCGACGAAATCATGGTGGAGATCTCTGGGCGCGAAAGCAAGATCGAAGCCTTCATCGGTCGCATGCGACCGTACGGAATCATTGAGCTGGTTCGCACGGGGCGGATTGCGATGGTGCGAGGCTGCGGACAGGCCAGCGACCAAGCGCCGGCGTCGCCAACACCCTAAGACCCCCGCATACTCCCAGGTGCCCACCCCGAAAGAAATTCGTACATCGAAGCACATCCAAGCTACTAGCTAATTCTACCAACCACGTAAGCAGGAAAATTGCAGCCATGGCCATAACCATTTATTATGACAAAGATGCCGACCTCAACCTACTGAAAAACAAGACCATTGCCATCTTGGGCTATGGCTCGCAGGGTCACGCCCAGGCACAGAACCTCCGGGATAGTGGTTGCAAAGTCATTGTCGCGCAACGTCCGGGGAGCCAGAACTATGATCTGGCCGTCAGCCATGGCTTCAAGCCGGTCTCCGTGGAGGAGGCCACCAAGCAGGCGGATCTGATCAACATCCTGCTCCCCGATGAGGTGCAGGGCCCCGTGTATCGCGAGCAGGTCCGACCGCACTTGAATGCCGGCAAGATCCTGATGGGATCCCATGGTTTCAATTTCCACTTCGGTCAGGTCGTCCCCCCCGCCGGTATCGATGCGATGTTGGTGGCCCCCAAGGGACCGGGGCACTTGGTACGCAGCGAGTTCGAAAAAGGGGGGGGCGTTCCCTGCTTGATCGCCGTGTCCGCCAACGCGAAACCGGAAACTATGAAGCTCGGATTGGCCTACGCCAAAGGCATCGGCGGCACGCGCGCCGGCGTCATCCAGACCACCATTGAAGAAGAAACCGAGACCGA
>SXHS01000292.1 GCA_005773145.1 Planctomycetaceae bacterium
CACGCTACCGCCGCGGGACGTCGCCCGGGTGCCCGAATTGGTGACGGTGAGCTGGGGCGTAGAAACATCCGGATCCGCGTCTGCTCCATGCCCGTTGTTCTCAAATACGTTACCGGCGCGATTGGTGTCCGCGTTGGTTGCGAAGTCATCATCCTGGGCGACGGGCGCGTCGTTCAGGCCCGTGACGTTGACGGTGACCGTTGCCGTGGAGGTCAACGAGCCGTCAGAAACAGTGTAAGAGAACGTATCGTTGATCGTCGCACCCTGCGCGAGAGCTTGTAGCGCCGCGGCATTCCTCGGGTCATAGCTGAAGGTGCCATTGACACTCAATGTTACGGAGGCGCCTCGCTCTGTGATCAGCACACCGCCATTAGGCACAACAACTTGCAGCGCATCCCCGTCAACATCCGAGTCGGTACCGTTCCCATTGTCTTGCAAGAGATTGCCGTTCAAGACGGTGTCTTCATTGGCGTTGACAGCATCCGCGCGGGCGACGGGTGCGTCATTCAGGCCCGTGACGGTGACGGTGACCGTGCCCACCGATCCAGCAAACGCATCTCGTACGGTGTAGCTGAACGTATCCGTGGTTGTCGCCGCTGCTGCGAGCGCTTGCAGCGTTGCCGAGCTGCGCGGGTCATAGTTGAAGCTGCCATCGGCATTGATGATGACGGTGGCCCCCATGGCGGAGGTCAGCCCGGTGTTCGGAACAACGGTCAGCTGACTGCTATTGCCGTCGGGGTCGGAATCCGCGCCGTTACCGTTGTCTACCAGTACGTTTCCAATTTTTACCGTATCTTCATTGGTGCTGAACGAATCGGGGCGGGCGACGGGAGGATCGTTGCCCCGCACGGTAATGTTGACCGTGGCGGTGGCCGTTGCCCCCTCAGCATCTCGCACGGTGTATGTAAACGAGTCCGGTTCCGTCTCGGTCGGTCCAAGGTCGTTAAAGTGGGGAAGCGGATTATATTTTACGACTCCGTTCTCCAAAGTGACGACTCCCAGTGTCGACGACGAATTGACGCCAATGATCGTCAATTGTCCGCCATCCGGATCCGAGTCGTTACTCAATAATTGGGCGGTCAAGGTCTGTTCACCCAGTGTGATGGGCGCGCTGATGGTGTCATTGCCAGCTACCGGCGGATCGGAAACTGAGGTCACCGTCAGCGACAGCGTATCCTGCACGAATCGCCCAAAGGTGTCCGTGGCGCGGATCACGATCGTGGCACTTCCGTTTTGATTGGGTAGGGGCGTCACACGCAGGTTGGAACCTTCCACTACGGCCGAGGCGAGAGATGTCGAGGAATTGGACTGAACGGTAAACGTCAGGACGTCTAAGCTGGCCAAATCGGCGTCCGCGAAGACGCTGCTCAGTACAATGGTGAAGACGCCTGAATCCTCGTCCACGGTGCGTTGTCCCATGGCGGTGGCAACCGTTGGGTCGCTGTCGCGCGTGATGGTCTGGCCCGCGTTGTTATTGTTGGAGGTGTTTCCAGCGGCGTCGGTGATCTGTTGGGTGAGCACGTTCTCCCCGAAAGCCAAGGGGACATTGGCAAAGTTAAAACTACCGGTTGCACTGGCGACTTGAGTTCCGAAAATCGTGATGCCGACGGTGAGTTGGACGGTGGCCCCGGGTTCCGTCGTCCCGTTCAAGTTCACAGTTGTCTGGCCGACCAGCGGCTGGCCCTCGGGGTCCTGCAGACTCGTTGGTGGTGACAGGGTCAGGTTGGCGACGGTTGGTGCCGTGACGTCCACTGTGATCACCAAGGCCGCAGACGGCTCACTCCTATTGCCCGCCGCATCGATGGCTTGAGCGGTAATAGAGTTTGAACCGGCCGTCAGTGGGCTGGTGGCGATCTCGACCGAGCTGCCCGTCCCCACATCACCATTGCCAATGAGTGTCGTGCCTGAGAAGATTTCCACACGCGACGCCGTTGCGGCTGAAACGACGATCGTCGGCGTGGTGGTGCTAATGTTCGGGCCGTTCCCAGGCGTGTTGGCCTTCAATGTTGGTGCCGCCGGCGCAACCGGAGCCAGGGTATCGAAATGGAAGCGTAGCTCTACGGGATCCCGGACCGTATTGCCCGCCTGATCGGTGGCTCTGACCCTCAGGATGTGTTCGCCCGTATTCGCCAAGGGGCTAGCGCCGGTCCCCGCAATGGTTTGCAATTGGCTGAGATTGAGTTCGAAGTTCCGATTCGTGCGAAAATCTTGCGTGGGGAAAAAGCCGGGGCCCAGCAAGCTGATGAAGGGGCTGTTATCGATGGACGCTTCAAAGGACTGGATCGGGGAAATGTCGCTGAGGGTTCCCGTGATGCGGGTTTGATTGGTCACGATATCGGTCGGATTGCGGTCGTTGGGGCCGTTGACCCGCTGCAAGGTGATGACGGGCGCGTCGCTATCCTGGATCAAATCTAGGTTTAAAGACGGCGCTCCCAACTGCCGCTCGACGATCGCGAATTCGTCGATGTCCACCCGACCATTTTGGTCCAAATCCAACGCCTCACGTACGGCAGTCGGTGTTGCATTTCTTTTATTCGATTGGCGAAAGAACTGGGCCGAGACAAAATTCCCGCCGAACTGATCGGCGACCATCGCCCCGGTTGCCCGTTGCATTTCCGACGTGTCGACCTGTCCATTTCCGTCGAGGTCGCCTGGCAGGAAAACTTCCAATCGATAGGTGCCCCCCGTGGTCCCTTCGGCGCCGATCAAAATGTCATAGGTCAAACCTCGTTGGAATTCGACGAGGGTCATGCCTGCCGCATCGGTCGCGGAAACATCCTGCCACGATTCTACTGCTGCGACCGACTGGTCGCTTCGTCTGACAAGTGGCGCTGCTGGGTCGAAGCCCGCGCCGGAGTCCGTGGACACGACCCGCAACCCCAACAGCACGGCGGGACCCGTCGAGTCGAGGGTCAGGCGCGCAGAACTAGCCGCGCTGACTCCCGCCGCAATCGTGCCCGTTACTGATTCCAGGGTGTGGGCCGCCAGTAGCTGTCTGGCTTCCAGCGATTCCACGGTCAACGGGCGTGAGGTCCTACCGGACCGAGCGCGGTGTTTCGACACGATCCGCGCAGGTAGTCGATGTGGCAACGGCATGGTGATTTCTGTTCCGAGGTACGTGAGATCGAAGAGGGCCTCTCCCTATCTTCATTACAACGTAGAACCCCGGAAAATGCAATGATTTAGCGGGACGTATCGGGGGCGGGGCCGTTGCCGGCAGGGCAAAAAGGGCCGGGATTGCGGACTGAATGCGTCCGCCCGCGGCGGCTTGGGGCGATTGTAGCTACTGCGAGGCCCAGAATGGCCAGATCCGGCACCGGGCATGTGCCCGGGCCTTAGGCGGCCTTGCCCGATCGCGAACGAGATCCGTGGAAGTACCGGCCAATTTGGCTGACCACCATGCGTTGCTCCCACTCGGTCAGTGCGGGGAAGATCGGCAGGCTCAGGGCCTGCTCGGCCGCCCGGTCGGTCTCCGGCAACTGTTGATCATCGGCGACCTGCGAGGCGAAGCACGGTTGGCGATGGAGGGGGAGGGGATAGTAGATCTCCGTGCCGATGTGAGCATCCGTCAGATGTTGTCGCAGTGCGTCCCGTCGCTCGGGGACGCGAATGGTGAACTGATTCCAAACGTGATGGCAGTCCTTGGCCTCCGTCGGCAATTGCACGATCTGGTCCAGTCGCGCTTCATGGAATAGATCGTGGTAGCGCTCCGCATTCCGTCGCCGTTGGTGGGACCAATGCTCCAGATACGACAACTTGACGTTCAGCAGCGCGGCTTGAATGGTGTCCAATCGACTGTTGATGCCGACCGCTTGGTGGACATAGCGTGGTTGCATGCCATGGCTTCGCAACAATACGAGCCGTTCTGCCAAGGCCGCATCCGAGGTCGTGATCAATCCGCCATCGCCACAGCCACCTAAATTTTTTGTCGGGTAGAAACTAAAACAGGCGGCCGTTCCCAGGGAACCGGCAAGCTCTCCTTGGTAGCGAGCGCCGATAGCCTGGGCCGCGTCTTCCAACAAAAACAGTTGGTGCCGTTTGGCCAGCTGTCGCAAGGGTTTCATCGGTGCGCACTGGCCAAACAGGTGCACGGGGATCACGCCCTTAGTGGCCGGCGTGATGGCATCGGCGACCGCACGAGGCTCCAGACAGTAGGTGTTGGGATCCACATCCACAAATACCGGACGGGCTCCCAGGCGTACTACGCAACTGGCCGTTGCAAAAAAGGTGAAACTCGGGACAATCACCTCATCGCCGGGACCAACCTGCAGCGCCATCAGGGCCAATAACAAGGCATCGCTGCCAGAGGCGCAGCCCACGGCGTGCTTTGCACGGCACAACTCGGCAACCCGCTGTTCGAACTCTTGGCACTCCGGACCATGCACAAAATGGCCATGGTCCAGGACTCGCGCGACGGCCTTTAATAGCTCGTCCCGCAGCGGTGCCAGTTCACGATCGATATCAATCAAGGGAAGTCCCATAACCATTACTCGCTTAATGTATGTCGGCCACGCCATCCTTGACGTGGGTCGCGAAGCCTAGGCGGCACCCGATGTTCCGTCAAGATCGAGTCGTTGCTAGCACGTTTGATGCGGGTTGTCCGCGATGTCTCCTGCGCCCTATTTTGGCTTATATCGGTTGTCGCACCTTGTCCGGCTCTATCAACCGGTATAAAAATTAAAACGAGTTCTTCGTGCACGGACTGCTGCTTGGCAGATGACATAAATTAGGGAGGCTACAAAAATGACGCAATTTGCAGCGATGAGGCGAGTTTGCCGACGGCTTTTGGGGGCAACGGGCTTTGCATCAGCCTTATTGGCCGGAGGTATGGCGCTAAGCGGACCATCTTCGGCGTCGGCTGCGTGGGTCGTGCGACGGCCGGTGGTGGTCGCTCCAGCGCGGCCGGTTTGGGCCGTCCCGCTGGCACCTCAGCCGGTCTATGTGGCGCGGCCGGTTGGCCCTGTGGTCGTACCGGCTGGCCGACGTGTGATCGTGCATCCCAAGGTCTACGTGCGTGGCCAGCCAGTCCGCAATGCGGTCCGAGCCGTCACGCCGTAGCGCGGTGTATGCCCCAAGGGGCCGCACTATAACTATAGAAGTGTGTGGCTGGCACCGGTGGTTTGTGTCGGCGTGGCGAGCGGTGGGCGTCAGCCCACTGTTTCGGCTCTTCAGCCCGCTGCTCTTTTTTCCACAACCACTTCGCTGCCGGCCTTAGACTTGTGGCTTGCCGGGACGCAGGGTGCCAAAGCGGAGTGACGGTCGTGGAGAGGATTCCAGGTACTGTCGGGCTTCGTCTGCCGCGAGACTTTCGAGCATGCTTTGGATATCGTCTGCGGCGTTGGCCAGTCGCACTTGCCACAACCAACGCAGGTCGCCCACGGCGTCAAACATTTCGGCGGAAAAGCTGCCCATGAGGCTGGCCACGATCCGCGAGTTCAAGTCGGCATTGGGGCTGGGTGTTGTCAGGACACCGCGAAAGGCGGCTTGGAGCGCCGCCATGACGAGCAGCCAGGCCTTGCTCTCGCCCTTACACTGCACGTCGCGCCGTAGGTCGCGACGGAATTCATCCGCCCGGTCGGGGTTAAAGGCGAATTCCGATGCGTCGTGTTCTGACAAGACACAACCAATCAGCATATCCGTCCACCGCTCCAAGCGTCGTCGCAAGGCATTCAGATCGGTGAACTTGCGGTGGTGCACGTCTTGCGATCCGACCAGGAGCTGCAGGATGCGATGACGCGCTTCAAGCTGTCCGCCCCACACATTGCGTGCAATCGATCCGGCCAGGTGTTGTCCATGGCGCGCGTCGATGCCGCAGGCTACCCCGGTCCAAACGCGTGTGAGCATTTCGCCGGCCAAGACCTCCTCCATGAGAGGCTGATTCCAGGTTCCGGGCTGAAGGACTTGAATCACACGCCCGTCGCCACGGTCCACTTCCGGCGTCGGCAGCCCCCGCATCCACCGCTCGGCGCGACACTTGGACGCCGTCCAGTATTTCTCTAGCCCGCTTTCCGATACGTAGGAGGTGGAATGGATCAGCGCGGGCGCATGCTGAGCAATCAAGGCCGCTACTTCTACGAGATCGCAGGCATGCATGGGAGGTTTCGCATTCTGGACGTCAGGGACTGTCGTGCCGGCCCGGCAATTCGACGTTCGAGGAGTCGGCACGCGCCGAGTTGGTTCCCCAATCGGTCCGCCGGTCGATTGCAGAGAGCAAACTGGGTGCCGGGCAAGGGCCCCGAGCGCCAGTTATGGCGCAAGTGTTGATTCCGTAGTGCCTTAGGTCGATTGGGGCACTCGTCCAGTCCTTTTGGCGGCAACCAGCACGGTGCCAATCGGCATCGTGCGGTGTACCAAGATTGCCACACGGAGACGCCCCATACGCGGTGGCTTGGGCGAGGGATAGGATGGCGTTGGCAAGAACAGGCGCATAGGCTTCCAGCCGGTGGAATCAACAGTGTCGTAGGCTTCCAGCCTGCGAAATCAGCCAAGAGCCAAGCATCATGAACAGGACCGTCTTCAATTTTCTGCTCGACGCGCTACTCCTCCTTGTCTGGATGGCGCTCGTTTGGGTGTCGTGCGTGCTGCGATTCGTTTTTCCGCCCGGCACCTCGGCGCGAAGGTGGACCCTCTGGGGATACGGCTATGATGACTGGTCCAATGTTCAGTTTCAGCTGATGGCCCTCATTGTGCTGGGGATCTTGCTGCATGTCATGATGCATTGGAATTGGGTCTGCGGTGTCATTGCCACCCGCATCTTTCGTACGAGGGCCCGCGCTGACGACGGTAGCCAGACCCTTTACGGGGTTGGCGTGCTGATTGGCATCTTGGCAATTCTGGGGGGCTGCCTCTTAGCCGCAAAGCTCTCGGTCCAGCCACCCGTTACTATGTGACGGTAGGGGGCCCATCTTCCCGGCCAGCGCGAGGATTGGCCGCAACGAAGCCGGCCCGCACGCCCAGGAGGATGATGCCCGCCAGGGCCAGCATCGCCAGGGTGCCGGCGATGCCAACAAGGTTGGGATGCAGCGGACACTCCCATGGTTTCCAAGGTGAGTCGGCACTCAGCTTGCGCGCGAAGGTCCCCCAGGCCAAGACGGGCACGGTGGCAATCACCGCCAGGGCCGCTCCCCAAGCAGGGAGTCGTGGTGCCCACCAGGCCAAGAGAAACAATCCGAACAGTCCGCCTCCAGCGGTGCCCGCATACTGCCACCAGACATCCATGACGGTACGCGAGGCGTCTCCTTGGGACAGATAGAGCCACGCAGAAACGCCAGTTCCCAGAATGCCCAGGGTTGCGGTAAAGAGACGAAGGATCACGATATCCGGCAACCAACCCGGGCCGCGCCGCCAGCGTAGCACCAAGTCCGCCAGTGCCACCATCGAGCAGGAGTTCATACTGGAATCAATGGTGCTCATGGCCGCTGCCATGATGGCTGCAATCACCAG
>SXHS01000293.1 GCA_005773145.1 Planctomycetaceae bacterium
ACATCACATCGCCCGTCTGACCGAGCCTGAGTTGATCGTGGATGTCGCCGATGTGATACTGGTTTATCCCATTGTCGGGGGTGCGGGCTGCGCCCACTTGTCCTACAACTCGGTGCGTCTGGAGGCCATGTTGGCCAATCCTCATCCCAAGTTGCCTGAAGTGGTTCGTTTAGCATGGCTCTTGGCGCAATTGCATCAAGATTTACCCGTGTATAGCGAGTCCCTCGCGGCCGACCGCTTGCCGTTGATTGGCGCATTGGCCATGTTACCGCCGGTCCTTACTGCCGCCGGGGAAGTGGAGCTGACCCGTTATCAGCCCGACGTGGTGGCGGAGGCCTTGTCGGCTTGGCTCGTGGGCCCGGCGTTGGAATCATTGCCGGTCTCCGGAAGCGATGCAGCCACGGGGGCTGTGGCGGACGTATTGCAGGACTGGTGGGACACCTATCAAGGTTCGCGTCCGAGCTGGCAAGTCGCCTTGGCCAGTCTCGATCGGATGTTATCAGCTGTGGCATAGGCCTCCAGCCTGTGGTGAGATCAGCCAAAGGAGCGTCATCGGCAGGCAAGATGCCCGCCGCCACTCTCTCAGAGTACCCCACAAGGAAGATGGGGATCCCCCTCCTAGTGCGAGCGGAGTTCCGTATCGCGGCGCGATGGAGCCATCATATGGGGGATAGCCGCCTGATCCTTGGCCGATGGCAGGCCCCAATTCCGCTGGTAGCCAAAGAACTCGGTGGCAGGCTGGGCCACGAATCCCTGGTTGATGAGGTCAAAGTGTTGCAATGTGACCATGGCCGGGTGGGGCACACCGCAGGCGCGGCTCAGACGCAGCAATTCCTTGCGCACGGTGACGACGTAGTTGGCCAGGCGCGCCGATTTGAGTTCCGGATCCAGCCCGCGCATCAGCCAGCGGCTCTGCGTCGCCACGCCGGTTGGGCAGGCGCCGGTATGGCAGCGTTGTGCTTGAATACAGCCGATGGATAACATCGCCTCGCGGCCGACATGCATCACATCGCAGCCGAGCGCGAATGCCAACAGGGCCGCTTCGGGAAATCCCAGCTTGCCGGAGCCACCGAAGACGATGTCATCCGCGACGCCAGCTGCTACGAATTCGCGAAATACTTGACTGAATCCCAGTCGAAACGGCAGCGCCACGTGGTCGGCGAATACGAGCGGCGCGGCCCCCGTACCTCCTTCTCCACCGTCGATCGTGACGAAGTCCACACCCCGTGATTCGTTCGCCATGCGATGGGCCAGTTCTCTCCAGAAATCCATCTGTCCGACTGCCGATTTAATCCCGATCGGCAGCCCGCTCGTTTGGGCCAGCTGTTCCACAAAATCCAGCATGCTATCCACGTCTTGGAAGGCGGAGTGGCATGATGGACTGATGCAATCCTGGCCCAAGGGGACGCCACGTGCGCGAGCGATTTCCGGGCTGATCTTTGCGGCGGGTAGCATGCCGCCGACCCCTGGCTTGGCACCTTGGCTCAACTTGACCTCAATGGCTCGAATGGACGGATGCGCCTGCACGACATCCAGGAACCGCTCCATACTGAACCGTCCCTGCTCGTCACGGCAGCCGAAGTATCCCGTCCCAATCTGCCAAACCAGATCGCCGCCATGTAAATGATGCTCGCTGACTCCTCCCTCCCCCGTGTTCTGCAGGCAGCCTGCGATTTGGGCGCCCCGATTGAGCGCCTCGACTGCCGGGCCGCTCAACGAACCAAAACTCATGCCAGATACGTTGACAATCGAACCAGGGCGAAAGGCGTTCCGTCGTCCGCGGGCGCCTCCTAGCACTTTGGCGCAAGGGACTCGGAATTGAGGATCGAAGTCGGGGTCGACCGGAAGGGGATCCCGCAAGGGAAAACTGGCATGTCGCACGATTAGATAGTTGGATGCATCCTCGATATTTTGGTCGGTGCCGAATGCGAAGTAGTTGTTCTGCCTCTTGGAAGACGCATAGACCCAGCGGCGTTGTGCACGTGAGAAGGGGCGTTCCTCGTTGTTCCCCGTGACAATGTATTGTCGCAATTCTGGGCCAAAGGACTCCAACAGGTAGCGTAGATGGCCAATGACCGGGAAATTGCGCAGGATGGCATGGGACCGTTGCGTCACGTCGTAGATCGTGATCGCGATCAGTAGCACCAGCATCGCGGCGGCAACGAATGCAATAATGGACCACATGGCATGCCTGCTCCCATGAGTATGCTTACGTTAGACCCCACCGGCCCTCCCGGCGCGGGGCCGCGACGGAAATTCAGGGCACTCGCCAAGGGTAGCCTGAGGCCAGGCCGCTTGAAGCCTAACTTGTGACTCGAGGCCGGAATCTCCGGATTGGCGGGGGCCGATCCGGCCGATTATACCGCCCATGCGGTCCCCTGGGCGGCTTGTTCGACCGTGCGTGCGTCCCCCAGTCGCCGCACGAGACTGCTGTTGCTCGTTTTTTGCGACTTGCGTACCATCAGCTGCCAGCGGTGGGTGGCGCACGCCCGGACGAGGTCCCTGGCGAGTGTGTTGCGGGCGTACGCGCGCTGCCGTGTTATCCCCAAGCCTTCGGGACTGAGGCCCGCTATGAGCATTTCCGTGATCGTGCCGGTGTACAACGAGCAGCCCAATGTGGCACTGCTCTATCTCCAACTGATGAAGGTCTTCCGCACGATCGGACATAAGTATGAGTTCTTGTTTGTCGACGACGGCTCATGCGACGGAACCTATGATGAGCTGCGCGCACTGGCCGACATGGATCACCATGTCCGCGTGGTGCGGCTCCGCCGCAACTACGGCCAAACGGCCGCATTGCAAGCGGGATTCGATCACGCCCGAGGAGATGTCTGGGTCACCCTTGATGGGGACTTACAGAACGATCCCGCGGATATTCCCCGCATGTTGGAAAAACTGGAGGAGGGTTTTGACCTGGTGCATGGCTGGCGAAAAGTCCGGCAAGACGGCTGGCTGCTGCGGTTACTCCCCTCGCGTGTTGCCAATTGGTTGATCTCACACGTCACAAAGTTTCCCGTGCACGATCTCGGCTGCACCTTAAAGGTCATGCGTCGCGAGATTGCCCAAGAATTGCAGTTGGTCGGCGAGATGCACCGATTCATCCCGATCTTGGCTCATCAACGCGGCGCACGTTGCGCGGAGATCGTCACCCAACATCATGCCCGCTTGTTTGGAAAGTCCAAGTATGGGTTGGGGCGTACGCCCCGAGTGTTGCTGGATCTCATCACCGTTAAGTTTTTGTCGGACTACATCGCCAGCCCCATGAAATGCTTCGGACAAATAGGACTGGCATTCGGCGCGATGGGCTTGCTGTCCTTGGTCGCCGCCTGTGTGATGAAGCTGTGGGGGCGAGTGGACTTAACGGGCAACCCGCTCTTGTTGCTTTCCGTCGTCGCTAGCATGGTCGGTATCCACTTTGTGAGTCTGGGATTGTTGGGTGAGGTCAATGCGCGGATCTATTTTAATGACCGCCGTAAATCGTATACGGTGGCCCGCCGGATCAGATGCCGTCGCGTTCAACGAAGCAGGCAAGACGGCCAATTCCGGCAGAATGCAGTGTCTCGCGCTGCATGACGGTCTTTTCCGCAGGTTAGAGGCCTATGTCACGGTGTGAGTGGCGGCAGGCATCTTGCCTGCCGATGAAGGTCGTTTGATAGGGCTCACCACAGGCTGGAAGCCTATGCCACGGGCCTGCTGTTGGTGTACTGTTGAGAGCTTCACGCGGCAACCCTAATAGCAATTCGCGATGCGGAGGCAGTTTTCGTGGCTCAACTCTCGACATGGCAATGTGCGCTGGCCCTAGACTCCCAGCGACAACCGACCTCTGGCAGCACGGCGATACTGGCCGACGCCATCCGCCGCGGCGCGGACCTGCGCGTCTACACCGAATTTCGACACGATGAACATGTCGACACGTCCTCTTCGATGACGGATCTCGTTCAAGAAGTTGCTGACTTTCGTGTGACGTATTTGTTGGACGATCAATGGACGGCGGGCATCATCAACCTGCGGCAGCCGATCGAATGTCCGGTCGGATTCGGGCCTCGCCCATCGATGTCGTTTTTTCTCTATAACCAGAACGGTCAACAGGCCATTGCCCGCCCCTATCTGGATGGTCGATCCCCCTCAGCGCCCCGCGATTAGCAGTCGCTGTACGATCACACCGACATCCCCAAGTATCACCGGCAACACGTGGATGACGTGCAGACGAATGCGCCGATCGAGAACTTCATCTACGACTTCGAGAAGTTTCGCTTCTTGGTGCATGACGAATGGCGCGAAGTGCTCGCCCACTCCGCGGAAGGGAAGGTTCTCCGGGGATCACTCGCCGACCTGACCGCCGCCTTCGCCGAGGGGTGCGAGGTCAAGGTGGCCATTCGCAATCTGTGCGCCGATCTGTCACGCCCAGAGGATCCGCAAGTGGAGCATGAGGTGTTTGTGCATGTCGGATCGTGCTATCACTATCCGGACCAAGGCCTGTTTCTGGCGTCCTCCCATCCCCTGGTGCGGGTGCGGCCGGCGGTGCCCCTCGTCTACTCCAGCCATGGCTGGGATTTTGGGTGGTTGATGCCACGAAGCGATGGCTTTGTCGCCCGCTGGCTGGTGAATCCTTACACGCTCCAATTCGAAAAAAGTCAGGCTCATCACGCGCTACGGTGGTTTGTGCGTTGAGTGGCGGCGAATTGTCGTTTGACACACCCCGTACCGTCGTGTAGAACTGGCTGGGGGCGCTGGGCGCGGGCGACCGAGACGTGTTGCCCAAGCGATGGAAAGGCTGCATACCAGCGAAATGACCACGCACATCGATCTTTTCTTGGACCTAAGTCGTCGTGTCCCCCGACAGGGCGCCGTTCCGCCTTACGCGTGCCTGTTTTTTCTCGCGGTGGTAGGTCTCGCGAATCCGCATGCGGCTTGGGGACGAGAGCCAACTGGGCACGAACAGTATTTCTTGGAGTTATTGAATCGCGCCCGAGCCAATCCGTTGGCCGAGGTAACGCGCCTATCCGGCCAAACCTGGGGGGACAATCCGGCAATTGTGCCCGGAACGCTGTACCCCCAACCCCAACCGGCCAGCCTCAACGAGGGATTGGCAGCAGGAACCATTTCCAGCACGCCTAAGCAGCCGCTGGCCTTTCATCCGCTCCTCATTGATGCGGCTGCGAGCTACACCCAGGTCCTACTTGCCAACGATGCGTTCACGCATACCTTCGGCGGCACGACGACCCAATCGCGCGTAACCGCGGCGGGCTACGTGCTCGATACGCCCTGGAGCTTGGGAGAGAACCTATCGGTGAACGCCAGCAGTGTCCCCTTCACGAATCTCACACCCGTCGTCGAGAGTCAACATTCGGGGCTGTTCATCGATGGCAACGTACCGGGCCGCGGCCACCGCATCAATATGATGAACGATACGTTTCGCGAGATCGGTATCGGGATTGGAACGGCCAGCGACTATGGACTATTTCCTTGTTGTTCGCATGCCGTGCTGACGACGTTTGATTTCGCGGCCAGCGACACATCACCGACCTTGCCTGGTGCCTCGAACGGCCCTTTTGTGACAGGAGTGGCCTATTTTGACAATGACAACAACAACTTTTATTCGCCCAGTGGTGGTGAAGGCATCGGCGGAGTGGCCGTTCGCGCGTTCTTGACGGGAACGGCGACACTGGCCGGGAGTACTACCACCTATGGCTCAGGGGGCTATACGTTGCCCGGGTTGAATCCAGGCACGTACGATCTTCAATTTCTTGGTACCGGTATCAATCAACGGTTCAACGGAATCGTGTTGGGTGGCGACAAGAACGTCAAGGTCGACTTGATTGATCCATCCCCGGCCTTTTCGCCGGGAGACTTCGATGAGGACGATGACGTGGATGGCACCGATCTTGTGCGCTGGTCCACCAGCTTTGGCGTCAACGGGCTGGCCGACGCGGACGACGACACAGACTCGGATGGGAGCGATTTCTTGGCCTGGCAGCGCGACTTTGGCCAGGGGGCGGGGGGGCTGAGCGCGCCCCTGTCGGTTCCGGAGACCGTAGGGGGCATGGGCTGGTTCCTTTTCCACGTGGCAATATTTGCCCGCATCCCGTATAAACGGCTCCGCGCGCGTCGCTTCGTGACACGGGAGATTGCCCCATGCAACCGCCATTTCGACTCTGGCAGGCCACCATCGTCCTGCGCTACTTGGCCGTTGCGGTGGCCTCGCTTTGTGCTGGCATGTGGCTCAGCAATCGCGGGCTGTTATCGATCGAATGGCTAACCGGCACACCCCCGGTCTCCACGGTCGGGTCGAGCCACGCTGGCCATGGGAGTGCCGCGGACAGCCATGCGGGGCATGATCACGCAGCCGAGTCCTCGCTCATGTTGTCCGCGGAGGCGCAGGCCAACCTTGGCCTAACGTCTGAGATGCTACGGCCCATCCATTCGACCCCCTTTGTTCGCGCGGTTGCCGTCCCGGCGATTGTGGTCGAGCGGCCCGGACGAACGCAGTTACCGGTGAGTGCGCCGTTGACGGGAGTCGTTACCCACGTCCATGCGGTTACGGGCGAGGCCGTCACCCCTGGGACACTGCTGTTTCAGATCCGATTGACCGACGAGAATCTCGTCGGGGATCAAACCGAGTTCCTGCGCACGGTTGGTAACTTGGCCGTTGAGGAAAAGGAAGTGGAGCGACTGAGATCGGCAAGTGAGAGCGGGGCGCTTCCCGGCAAGGTGCTTTTGGAGCGACAATATGCTCGCGATAAACTTCTGGCTTCGCTCGCGACGCAACGTGAGGCGTTGCGACTTCATGGGCTATCGGCCAATCAAATCGATCACATTCAACAGGATCGCCGTTTGTTGAGGGAACTGCGAATCGTGGTACCTGGCACGGACAAGCATGAGCACGAAGAAGACGATGGTTGGCAGCTCAGTCAACAACCGAACATTCGGCAGGCGGCCTTTCATCGGATCGCTACCCAATCCTCCGGGAACGACGGCACCCCTCCACCCACGCTGGTACTGCAAAAATTGCGGGTTCAAAAGGGAGATGCGGTTTCGACAGGCGATGGTCTCTGTGTCCTCGCGGATTACTCGGAATTGTACATTGAAGGGCATGCCTTTGAGACCGATGCGGCGGCGATTGTCGAGGCCAAGTCGCGCGGCTGGAAGGCGGTAGCGTTGGTGGACCACGGTGGCACGCAGATCGAAACCGGCGAGCTTGACATCGCCTATTTGGCGAATGAGATTGACACGCAGGCAAGAACTCTGCCATTTTTCGTTTCGCTGACCAACGAGATCACCGACGATTCGCGCAATGATCGTGGACAACGATTCGTGGCGTGGCGATACCGGCCCGGGCAACGGCTCCAATTGCGTGTGCCGGTGGAACAGTGGCCCGATCAGTTGGTATTGCCCGTGGATGCGGTCGTCAAGGACGGGCCTGATAGCTTTGTATTTCGCAAAATTGGCTTTCGTTTCAGTCGAGTGGCGGTGCATGAGCGATTTCGTGACCGCACGTCGGTCGTGATTGCCAACGACGGCGCCATCGCCATTGGCGATGTCGTAGCGTTCCGCGGTGCGCACCAGATGCAGCTCGCTTTGAAGAACAAATCGGCGGGCGGCGTTGATCCGCATGCCGGGCATCACCACTAACTGAGCGCGTCCATGCTGAATGCCGTTATTCGCTTCTCGTTGCAGAATCGGCTACTCGTGCTTGGGCTGGCGGTCGCGGTGCTGGCGCTAGGCGCTGGCGCGGCGATGCAGATGCCGATCGATGTCTTCCCGGACCTGGACCGGCCTCGCGTCGTCGTGATGACGGAGGCGCCCGGTTTGGCTCCCGAAGAAGTGGAGACGCGCATTACCTTTCCCTTGGAGACGGCCCTGAATGGAGCCAATGGGGTCCAGGCGGTGCGCAGTACGTCGGGGGCTGGGCTGTCAGTTGTGAACGTCGAGTTCGATTTTGGCACCCAGGTCTACGTGGACCGTCAGATCGTAGCCGAGCGACTAGCGTTGGTCGCTGATCGCATGCCGCCAGGCGTTCGTCCTCAACTCGCGCCGATCTCGTCGATCATGGGACAGGTCCTGGTGCTGGGCATGTGGAGTGAGGGGCGTGTCACGGATCCCGTTGAGGTGCGTACGCGGGCCGACTGGATCTTGCGGCAGCGCCTCCTCACGATCCCCGGGGTTGCTCAGGTATTCACCATGGGGGGCGGTCGCCGCCAGTTTCACGTATTGGTCGATCCCGAAGCGCAACGTCGTTTCGGCGTGACGTTGGCGGAGGTTCGCGATGCACTTGCCCGGTGCAACGAGAATGCCACGGGGGGCTATCTTGATCAACAAGGTCCCTCCGAACTGATCGTTCGCGCCCTGGGGCGCGTGCAGTCGATTGAAGACCTGCAGCGTGTCCCCGTATCGTTGGGCGACGGGCGCCCCGTGACGTTGGCCCAGGTTGCCCGCATCGTGGAATCGCCTCAAACCAAACGGGGGGACGCAGCCGCCTATGTGCGCGATGCCGACGGCGGCTTCTCGGGCGGCCCAGCCATCGTGCTGACGATCAGCAAACAGCCCGGAGCCGATACGCGCGGCATTACAGCCGCCGTGCTGGATGCCATCCAACAGTTAAAGCCGGCGCTTGGCGAAGACATCCACGTGGTCCCGCTCTATGCCCAACGCAGTTTTATCGACCGCGCATTACGCAACGTTCTGGAGGCCCTGCGCGATGGCTGTGTGTTGGTGGTGATTGTGCTCTTCTTGTTTCTGCTCAATCTGCGCACCACGCTCATATCGCTCACCGCCATTCCGCTGTCGTTGGCCATCACGGCTCTGACGTTCCGCTGGCTCGGTCTGTCCATCAACACCATGACCCTCGGCGGCTTGGCGGTAGCCATCGGCGAGCTGGTAGACGACGCTATAGTCGACGTCGAGAACATTTACCGACGATTAAAAGAAAACCGTCAGTCCGCCAATCCCCTGACACCACTCCGTGTGGTCTACCAAGCCAGCATTGAGGTGCGCAGCTCGATTGTATTCAGCACCATTATTGTCTGCTTGGTCTTCGTTCCCCTGTTCGCGCTCAGTGGCATGGAGGGGCGGCTGTTCGCCCCCCTGGGGACCGCCTACGTGATCTCGATTGCCGGATCCCTCTTAGTCTCGCTCACGGTCACCCCCGTCTTGGCATATCTCTTGTTGTCCAAATCGCAATTCACTGCCCATCAGCAGGACAGCCCCGTACTGAGGGGGCTCAAGACGGTGGCGGCCAGCGTCATTCGCTTCAGCCTCGGCCGTCCTTGGATCAGTCTGGGGGGGGTGCTGGCCTGCGTTGCGGTATCCGCCGTTTGGTTGCTGCAGTTGGACCGTGATTTCCTCCCACCGTTCAACGAAGGGGCTGTGCAACTCAACGTGCTGTTGCCGCCAGGGACGTCACTGGCCACGACCAATGCCATCAATGAACGCATCGAGAAACGGCTCTCGGAAATCCCCGATATCCTCAGTCTGGTGCGCCGCACAGGCCGCGCTGAGCTGGATGAACACGCCGAACCCGTGAACGCCAGCGAAACCATCGTCGAACTCGACCAGAGTTCGTCCCGCAGCCGAGAACACCAACTGGATGCCATCCGGCATGCCGTGGAAGAGTTTCCCGGTGTCGTGGCCTCCGTGGAACAACCGATATCGCACCTCATTTCCCACATGCTGTCCGGCGTGAAGGCACAGATCGGCATCAAGTTGTTTGGTGACGATTTGGATTTGCTCCGTCAACACGCAGAGCGTGCGCGCGATGCGATCCAATCGGTGCCGGGTGTTCGTGACCTGTTTGTTGAACAGCAGGCGAGCGTACCCCAACTGCGCATCGAACTCGATCGAGACCAGCTCTTGGCGAATGGTCTCTCCGTTCAAGAAGTCAATGCATTTATCAATACCGCCATGAATGGACAAGTTGTTTCGGAGCTTCTGATTGGTCAACGCACGTTTGATCTCGTCGTACGTCTGCATGAGGACGCCCGCGAGGATCTGGAAGTGCTGAAGCGGCTGTCGATTGAGACGCCAGGCGGGGGACACATTCCACTTAATGCCGTGGCCCGGATCTACGAATCGACCGGGCCCAACACGGTGAACCGCGAACAAGTGAAGCGACGCATCGTGGTTCAGTGCAACGTGGCCGAGCGTGGGCTGGTCGACGTCGTGCAGGATATCAAGCACCGGCTCGCGGACGTGCAGTCCGGCCTGCCCCCCGGCTACTATTTTGAAATCGGCGGGCAATTCGAGAGCCAGCAAAGGGCCACACGCTTGATCGGCTGGCTCTTCCTCGGTTCGCTCACGGGTATTTTTGTGGTGCTTTTCACCATGTTCGGGTCGGTGAATCTGTCCTTGCAGGTGATGGCCGCCGTACCCATGGCATTTATCGGATCAGTCGCCGCGCTGGTGATTACGGGACAAAGTTTGACGATTGCCAGCATGGTCGGCTTCATTTCATTGGCGGGGATCGCATCCCGCAATGGCATCTTATTGGTACAACACTACCTACATCTGGTGAAACATGAGGGTGAAGATTGGACGCAAGCGATGATCCTCCGCGCGGGGTTGGAGCGACTCGCTCCCGTGTTGATGACGGCACTCACGGCCGGCATTGCACTCGTGCCGCTGGTCATGGCGGCGGGACAGCCCGGGAAGGAAATCCTCTACCCCGTGGCGACGGTCATCCTCGGTGGGGTCATCAGCAGCACGCTGCTGGATTTTTTGGTACACCCAGCCCTGTTTTGGCTATTCGGCCGCCGGGCTGGGGAACGGGTGGTCCACCACGCCTCCGAAGTGGCATAGGCTACCGCGCCTTCCAGTCGATGCCCGAGAGGCTCCCCAATGCCAACAGCAGGGCATGCGTACCATCGCGGCCGTGTCCTTGGGCCTTCAGGGCGATGTACAGCTGGTGCGCCAACGCCAAGCCGGGCAGGGTCAAGTTCATGCGTTTCGCTTCTTCGAGGGCAATCCCCATATCCTTGACGAAGTGCTCGACAAAGAATCCAGGTTCAAACCGATTCTGAATCATGCGCGGACCAAGATTGCTGAGGGACCAACTTCCAGCGGCTCCCGATGCTACCGATTGCATCACCAATTCTAAGTTCAGCCCGGCGCGATAGGCATAGAGCAACGCCTCGCACACACCGACCATATTCGAAGCAATCAGGGTTTGGTTCACCATCTTTGTATGTTGGCCGGCACCGGGGGCCCCCTGGTGCACGATGGTCTTGCCGAGCATTTCAAAGCAGGGCATCAGCGTTTGAACGGCCTGCGAGTCGCCGCCAATCATGATCGACAGACGCGCTTCCTTCGCGCCGACATCCCCACCAGAAACGGGCGCGTCCACGCTAAAGACCCCCTTCACCGACGCTCGCTCGGCAATTTCTACTGCCAACGACGGCTCACTAGTTGTCATGTCCACGATCATGTTGCCCGTCTGGCAACCCGCCAAGACTCCGTCGGTTCCTAATACCACTTTGCGAACGTCATGCGGAAAACCCACCATGAGAAACACAACGTCGCTCAACTCGGCGACTTGGCGGGGAGTCCCGGCCCAAACCGCGCCTTGATCGCAGAGTTCCTTGGCTTTGGCCTGTGTGCGTGAGTAGACGGTTGTGGCAAATCCATGTCGCAACAAATGGCCACACATGCTGGACCCCATGACACCAGTTCCAATCCAGCCGATTCGCGTCTTACCGGGCTTAATCTCCATCAGTACGTCCAGTCCTTATCTTTGAACCTTGAATCGGGATGTTGCAAAATTTCACTGAGCAAAATGGCCGAACGCATCCCCTCGGGGCTTGATAATAGTTGATGCACGTCCAACCCTGCCAAGGCCATACGCAAGGCATCGGCAGTGACCGGCACGCCGCCTACGGTCGCATCGGTAGGTCGGTCCTGTTGCGGAACCGCCGGCCCTCGCTGTCGCAGGGAACCCAATTGATGATCAAACGCGTCGTGCAGATGTTGCTCCATCCGCTCGTCCGTTTGTTCCAGATCGGCCCCCAACTGGGCTACCTGACGATCGAATTGGGAAGCGGGGATCCGCGATTCCACCTGGGCTGCGACATCAGGCTCGTATTCGCCCGCTCGCGGAATCGGCTGGCCGGCTGGCAGTGGCGGACTGGGCTTGGGACGTTGCACGAGGGTCGGGATGGGGGCGGCTTTGGCGACCGGTGCCTTTGCTGGTGCTGGTGGCGCGACGGGTCCCGGCTCGCGACGGCCAGCCGCGCGACGGAGAAACTCTTCGATTTCGTCGGCCAAAGGATCCTGGGTTTTCTGGACGACCACGGGGCGAGAGCGATCGATTTCTTCCCCCACGGCCGGCGGTCGAACGGTGGGCGGACGCTGCTGTTTTTGCGCCCTCTCCGCCGCCTCCCGAATCTGATTGAACAGCCAACTGACCGCGCTAATACCCAAGAACACCAAGAGGATGATCACGTCGCTAATATCAGCCAGTAGTGGCGCGGTTGCGATCATGACGTGAGGGCCCTGGGGTAGGACGTGGGGAGCCGATCAATTGGTCTTCGGCCGGGCGTTGCCGGTACCACTGCCGGCGAGGGACGACCGCATTTCGGTATCTGCTTGAACATTTCGCAAGCGGAAGTAGTCGACGATTCCGAGTCGACCACTCTTGAAGGCCTCGGCGATCGCCTTGGGGACCTCGGCCTCGGCCTCGACCAGTTTCGCGCGGCT
>SXHS01000294.1 GCA_005773145.1 Planctomycetaceae bacterium
CCGGTGGCGGAAGATCTAGACTCGCTTGATGGAATCCATGCGCGTTTGACCCACACGGCCACGGTGCGAGGCCAATTCACCATCGTCGTCAGCGCCGAGTCGGGTGTCGGAGAATACCTGTTGGATGCAGCGATCCAGCTGCCGCCGGCGAGCATCGTTGATCGACGCATTTTTTATAATAACTCGCAGTACGATGGACGCGACGTCGAGGCAAACAAGGCCGACGACCAGGCCGTTGCCCCGTCACCGGATGAGTTGTCGGCTGCCGGGAAAGATCGTGCCCTCGGGAAACTCGCGTTGCTCCCCGGGCAACGTGCTTCCTTTCAAAACTACACGAGCTTTGGCGCACCGAGAGACGCATCGAATCGAGGCCCAGGCGCTGGCATCAACGGCATCATGATTGACGTTTTGAATCTGGCAAACCCCTTCAATCTGGGGCCCGACGATTTTCAATTCCGTGTCGGAAACCATAGCCTGGCCAATTTCTGGGACGCAGCACCAACGCCGCGACAAATTCAAGTCCGTCCCGGCGAAGGACAAGACGGCTCGGATCGCATTACCATTATCTGGCCCGACTACACGGTGGATGCGTCCGGACGACCGGTTCAAGGGATCGGCAACCAGTGGTTGCAGATTGTAGTGTTGCCGACGCCTGACACGGGGTTGGTTTCGCCAGACGTTCACTACTGGGGCAATGCCATTGGCGAGACCGGCGACTCGACACGGAATGCGCGTGTCACGGCGACGGACGAACTTTTGGCGCGCCTGAATCCGCATGACGCAGCACAGCCGGCGTCGATTGAGGATTTCGCGGACTTCAATCGCGATGGATTGGTTGACGCCGTAGACCAGAAAATTGCTCGTGACAATCGCACGCACTTGTTCTCTGATCTCAATCTGGTTCGCCCCCACTACCACCATTTTCGTGTGACACCGGCGGCAGCGGCACGTCCGATGGAGGCCGTGGAGAAAGCGAGTCAGGCACCGGCCGCTCAACAACTATCCGCTGCGAATTCGGCAGACCTGTCGCGGTTGTCCGCCGCCCAAGTCGACGCTCTACTCGCCTCGGGTTGGCTCCCCGTGCGCAAGAAAAATGCTTGGGAATTCACGTACTAACTCCCCTTGTCGTGAATGCCACGTGGTGTTTTCCCATGCGCACCGGGTCGGGTCCGCGACCAGACGATCATCCGGATAACGTGGCAGGCCGACCGTTGATCGAATCGAGGTGCCATGATAGAGTATTCACCGTGATCTAGGCCAATTCAATGAGGCAACGTTTGGGAACCACTAGCCAATGGCTGCCGCCAGTTACCAAGACAACGCGAGTAGGATGCGAGTGGCGATTGTGGGCCTGGGGTTTGGCGCCGAATTCATCCCAATCTACCAGGCGCACCCTTGGGCTGAGATGGCCGCGATCTGCCAACGAAATTCGGATCACTTGAATGCGATCGGAGACCGGTTCGGCATTCCGCGGCGGATGACGCGCTATGAGGATGTCTTGGCGGACCCTCACGTTGACTTTGTGCATATCAACTCGCCGATTGCCGACCATGCCTGGATGTCCATCGAAGCGCTTAAGGCTGGCAAGCATGTGATGTGCACGGTACCGATGGCGACGACCATCGCCGATTGTGAAAAGATTTGTGACCTGGTCGCGACCACCGGCAAGAAATACATGATGGCGGAGACCGTCGTGTACAGTCGCGAGTTTCTCTATCTGCGCGAACTCTACCAGCGGGGCGAATTGGGTAAGATTCAGCACCTGGCCGCGTCGCATCCGCAGGATATGGATGGTTGGCCCGAATATTGGGAGCGCATGATCCCCATGCACTACGCCACTCATGTGGTTAGTCCCGTCTTGGGCATCATGAATCAGCTGGCGGAATACGTCAGCTGTTTTGGGTCTGGAACGGTGCGTGAGGATATTGCCCAGAAGTCCGGCAATCGCTTCGCCGTCCAATCGTGCCACGTCAAGATCATGGATTCGGACATAACGGCTCACATTTGGCGCTGTCTCTACGACGTGGCCCGCCAGTATCGTGAAAGCTTCGACGTGTACGGTACGAAACAGAGTTTCGAGTGGACGCTGGTGGAGGGGGAACCGCATGTCATGCACACCGCCAAGCAACCCGAGCCCGAGATCCCGCGCAAAGTCAGCGTCCCCGACTTCGCCCACCTGTTGCCCGAGCCCATTCGCAAGTTCACGCAGTCCATTCAGGATGCGGATCACCTGTCGTTTATTCAGGGTGGCGGACACGGTGGTTCCCACCCGCATCTCGTTCACGCTTTCCTGTCGGCCCTGCGTGGGGACCGTGATCCGTGGCCCAATGCCGTGCAGTCCGCGAATTGGACATGTGTGGGCCTGTGTGCCCATGAATCGGCCATCAACGGGGGGGCCATCGTACCGTTGCCCGCATTCACCCTGTGTGGCAAAGCGCCGACGTAGCGTGTGCTCTCAACGTTGTGTGAGAATTATTCTCGCTAGTTCCTAGGCTCTGCCGGAAAAGCAGCAACCGAGATCCGCCATCGATGTTCACACCGAGACTAACGATCTTTGGTCTGGCATGTTTGTTCCTGGCAGCTGTTGGCAGTCGTGGAAATCTGTGCGCGGTATGCTTCGCTGCCGAGAAATCAGCAGCCACAGGGGAGGCCCCGCCACTTGAGGTCGATCCGTCCGAATACGCGCCCGCAGCCGATGTGTATCCGCACGCGGGGTTGCCTGCGGCCGCGGCTGCCAAGGCGATGACAGTCCCCGAGGACTTTTCGGTTGTCGTAGCCGCCGAGGAACCCGATGTTCTACAACCGATTGCGCTGGCCTATGACGATCGTGGTCGACTATGGGTCGCAGAAGCCTACTCCTACCCTGTTCGAGTTGAGCCCGGTCAGGCACGTGATCGCATCCTGATATTTGAAGACCGGGACGGCGACGGACGCTTTGATGAACGCAAGGTATTCGCCGATCACCTGAATCTGGTCAGTGGACTGGAAGTGGGCTTTGGTGGTGTGTGGGTCGGCGCAGCGCCGGAATTGCTGTTTTTCTCCGACCGCGATGGCAACGATCTGCCTGACGGCCCTCCCCAAGTTCTGTTGGATGGTTGGGGCTATCAAGATACCCATGAAACGCTCAACGGTTTCATCTGGGGGCCGGATGGTTGGCTCTACGGGTGTCATGGTGTCTTTACGCATTCCAGCGTTGGGCTTCCCGGTGCCGGTGACGGTCAAAGGGTACCGCTGAACGCGGCCATCTGGCGTTATCATCCGACCCGTCACCGGTTTGAGATCTTCGCGGAGGGAACCAGCAATCCCTGGGGAGTGGACTTCAACGATCACGGGCATGCATTCTTGACTGCCTGTGTCATTCCTCACCTGTACCACGTCATACAGGGTGCCCGTTACGAACGGCAGGCGGGATCTCATTTTAACCCGTACACGTACAACGACATCAAAACGATTGCCGACCATCGGCACTTTGTCGGTGACATCTGGCACGCCAGTACAACCAAGTCCGGGTCGGCAGGGGGCGGGCATGCCCACTCGGGCGCCATGATCTACTTGGGTGGCGTCTGGCCGGATCGCTATCGAAATCAGATCTTCATGAACAACATCCACGGCCAAAGGTTGAACATGGACCTTCTCGATGCACGGGGGTCTGGCTATGTCGGCCGTCACGGTCCGGATTTCTTGCTCACCGGAGATCGGGCTTCACAATTCGTCAATCTACGCTATGGTCCAGACGGCCAGGTCCACGTCATTGACTGGTACGATCATCAGGCGTGTCACACGGTCGATCCGCAACATGTCGATCGCGGGAACGGCCGCATCTACAAAGTGATTTATGGAAAATCTGATCCGTTTCACGGTAATCTGCAATCGCTGAGCGATGTGGAGTTGGCCCAAGCCATGTTGCATCCGAATGATTGGCATGTTCGGCATGCGCGGCGCATTCTGCAAGAACGGAAGTTGGTCCAACCGATCGACGCGCGCGCCGTCGCCGTCCTGCGGGAGATCGCATTCCGCCACTCCGACGAAACGCGACGGCTGCGAGCCTTGTGGGGGCTGCATGTTATCGGGGCGCTGGAGCACGAGGCCGACTGGATCGAAGTCCTTAAGGATCCACACCCGGCGGTGCGGGGTTGGGGATTGCAATTGATGGCGGAACAACCCGCGGCTCTCAGCGAAACACTCTTAGGCCGTTGGGCCGAGTTGGCCGCTGAAGACGATTCGCCGATCGTTCGCCTCTATCTAGCGTCCGCCCTGCAGCGATTGCCGATCGAGCAGCGCTGGGATGTCGTGGCGCCGTTGAGCCACCACGCTGGGGATGCCAAGGACCACAACCTGCCGCTGATGATCTGGTACGCCTGCGAACCATTGGTCGCCGCTGATACACCGAGAGCCTTAGCGCTGGGGCTATCTGCAGCTCATTCCATGCCGCGTCTGCGGGACTTCGTCGTGCAGCGCATCGCCGACTTGGGGACGGATGCGGCTCGACAAGCGTTGCTGTCGGCCCTGATCACAATCCCAGATGCCGCTTCGCAACGAGTGATCGTGTCGGCGCTGCGCGAGTCCCTCGAAGGGCGCCCTGGTGAACCGCCGCCGAATTGGGCCCGATGCTTTGCCACTTTGAAAACGAGTGCGGATGCCGATTTCCGCCACCAGTTGGCCGCCTTGGGTGTCCTGTTTGGAGATCCCGAGGCCCTAACTATCATGCGTCAAACCATGATGGAAGCCCAAACGGATGCAGCATTGCGACAGTTGGCGATCGAGTCGCTACTGGGTAAACGGGACGAGGTTTTGCACGCCAATCTGCCACGGCTTCTGGAAGACGCCGCAGTGCGCGCCGTGGCCTTGCGCGCCGTGAGCACTTGGGATGATGCCCAAGTCGCACGACGTATCGCGGAGCTGGCTCCATCGTGGTCGCCGTCGGATCGGCGCCTGGCAATCGCCACGCTCAGTTCACGGGCTCATTACGCGGAGATACTGCTGGCTGCCGTGCGGGATGGGCAGTTACCGTCCGCCGATTTGTCGGCGGAGGTGGTGCGCCAACTGCAGAGTTTTCAGGTTCCCGCCGTCGACCAGCTCGTGGCCGAGGTTTGGGGAACCGTCCGCCAGTCTGCGGCTGATAAGGAGCGGCTGATGGGCGAGTACGGCCGCTTGATTGGCGATCGTCGATACCCGCTTGATCCCGACACGTCCCTAGGTCGCGCTATTTTCTCGCGAACATGCCAGAATTGCCATACGCTCTACGGGATGGGGGGCAAGATCGGTCCCGATTTGACGGGAGCTAATCGGTCGGACGTTGATTACCTGGTTTCCAATATCGTGGATCCGAGCGCCGTGCTGGCGAAGGAATACCAGACAACCCTCGTGGAGACGTCTGACGGTCGCGTGATCAGCGGCCTATTGCGTCAGGAGTCGGCGGAGAATATTGCCATACAGACGGCCACCGATAGGATCACCATCGCGCGCACCGAGATTGAGCGTCGTGAGTTGAGCCTGAAATCGTTGATGCCCGATGACCAGCTGAGACCTTTCTCGAAGCACGAAATTCGTTCGCTGTTCGCCTATCTCTCCACGCGTCATCAGGTCCCGATGTTGGCCACGAAGGATCACACTCCCCCACTGTTCAATGGCACCGATCTCCAGGGGTGGTCAGGCCGCGAAGGGACCTGGAGCGTGCGGGAGGGGGCAATTGTGGGCCAAGCGTTGGATCGCACCAATCGGGGGGACGCACCCAGCGAATCACGAGAATATCTGACTCGCGATCTGACCGCTGCCGATTTTCGTCTGACGGTTGACGTCTTGATGCCCAACGACCAAGCCGATGTTGGCATTCATTTTCGTAGTCGCCGACTAGGTTCCGGCAGCGTGCAGGGGTACAAACTGGACCTGCGTGCCGATGCACGTGGCCGGCTGCTAGATTCGGGACGCCCGGAACGATTTGCGGCCACCACGTCGGAGCGATCCGACCGGCATCGTCTGCCATCCCTATGGCGCACTGGCAAGTGGAATACGGCCACGATCGAGGCCCATGGTTCTCACATTCGCCTGGCTATCAACGGGCGAACGACGGCCGAATGGGACGATGAAGCGGGCGCGCGGCGCGGGGTATTCTCTCTGGAATTTGATCCCAGTCGGACCAAGGAAGTCCGCTTCCGAAATCTGACCTTGGAATTGTTGAGTACGTCAACGGGAGTGGACGGAGTTCCCGGTGCTTCCCCGTGAGCGAAACACAACAGGAACCAACAGACGGTTCTGCTGGCGACCGGGCGACGTGAGTCCCCTGTTTCTCAAATCTCAAATCTCTGCGCGAATGGCGGAACTAGGACTTGGACGCGGGGCTACTTGGGAGTGGCTCGTGATCCTTGTTTTCCCAGGCAGAGCCTGGTAAAGAGAGAAACCCCATTTTCCCGTGGAAAATGGGGTTTCTGCATCGCTTCTAACCGTGCGTAACTTCACAACTCGGGCACCGGGGCACGGGCGGCCAAGCCGCCCGTGGCACCCGTGGACGTAGCACGCCGGTATCCGAGCCTAAGCCTTGGAATATTCTGCCTTAAAGAAGGACTTGCTGTCCTGAGGATTCGGCTTGATGGTTCGTGCTCCCTCGCGCCAATTGGCCGGGCAGACTTCGCCATTCTTCTCGAAGTACTGCAGCGCTTCTACCATCCGCAGCGTTTCGTCGACGCTACGACCCAGTGGGAGGTCATTGACGACCTGATGGCGCACCACGCCTTCCTTGTCGACCAAGAACAGACCACGCAGCGCGATGCCTCCCTTAAGCAGCACGTCGTAGGACTCGGCAATCTTTTTGTCCAAATCGGCTACCAAGGGATAGCCAATCGCACCGATGCCGCCGGACTCGCGTGGCGTGTTCCGCCAAGCCAAGTGTGAGTAGTGGCTATCGACCGAGACGCCCAGAATCTGCACGCCGCGCTTCTCGAATTCCGCTACTCGGTCGGAGAAGGCAATGATCTCCGTCGGGCAGACAAAGGTGAAATCGAGTGGATAGAAGAACAGAATTACGTACTTGCCGCGGTAGTCGGACAGCTTGATGGACTTAAAGCTGCCGTCGGCCAAGACTGCTTGAGCTTGAAAATCAGGTGCCGGGCTTTGAACCAGAACCCCCATGATGCAAACCTCCGAAATACAAGATGGCGAAAACGAACATCACCCGCCCATGTGCGGGCGAAAA
>SXHS01000295.1 GCA_005773145.1 Planctomycetaceae bacterium
CGTCTTGGGTGACTGGGGAAATATGCCACCGGGCGACCCACGTGCCGACCCCAGTGGCGATGGATTTGTTGGTCAGGACGACCTGAATCCCGTGTTGGCCGATTGGGGACAAGGCACGCCGCCTGTGACCCTGGCGGGAAGTAGTTTGTCGGCGGCCGCGGTTCCCGAGCCGTCGTCCATCTTGCTCTTGGCAATGGCGATTCCCTGTGGCTTGACTCTTTACCGGAGGCGCCAACGGCGGACGGCTTGAAATGGATCCCCTGAACTGAATAGCAGTGTCGCCAAACGTGCGAGGGGCACATCAAGTTACATGAAGGATAACAGAAATCACAATCCGCGCGAATCAGTCAGGTCAAATCGACGATGGCGTTTCCGGGGGCGACAGCGTAGGTGGCACCTCTGAGTCGAAAGGAGAGTTGCCGAGGCAACGAGGTCTTCCGCCGCCAGGTTAGCCAACGCCGCAACGGCTTTTTTCCGGACGAGATGAAGGAGAGGGAAATGCAAACCGTGAACATCGGGATTTACTTCGACGGCGAGTCGCTGTCGACCCGTGAACACGTATTTGTAATTTGTGATGCACATCAAGCTTTTCGGCCTCACGGCGAGTGGTTCGTCGGACGGCTGGGGGCGCAGTTATGAAAGGGAATTACGATGTTACGAGTCAATTTGTGTGTGTCCCTGGTGGCAGTCCTTGCCGTGGCGCTGACTTCCGGACAAGCCAATGCAACCGTTCTCTTCCAGGAGAACTTCAACGTGGACACGGGGGTGGAGTTCTATGCCACGAATCCGGCTAATTACGGTGCGTGGAGTGAAACGCCTCCAACGACCGCGATCCCGTTCAGCAATCCGTCGTGGTCCGTCGTGGGCGGGCGACTCATCGGCGATACGGTGATTGGGGGCGGTTCCTTCCCGAACACCACCACCCGTTTGATTCCGGTCCCCGCAAACGTCGCCGACGGGTCGGTGCCGTTGAGGATCGAGTTTGATGCACAGATCGTTCAGGGTGGCGGGTACGACCCTCCTGGCGGCAACTTTGGTTCTTACATGGGTGTCCTGACGGGCGACGTAATAACGTCGGTTCACTCAGCTGCCGGTCTCTTCGGCCCTATCCGCTATAGTGATTGGAACACCTCTGCGATCAGACCTACTTGGTTTGTGGATCCGGGCTTTGTTCCCAACGGGGTGGTGCACTGGAACATGCTGTTCGAGGAAGACGGCGGCGTGTGGACTGTCACGGCCAAGATCGAGCAAGGCGCAAATATGTTCACGGACACCTGGTCGACATCGATATCCCCGTTCGTGGGCGGCAACAATCTCAAACTGGGCTTCTATGGCGACGATGGCAGCGGTTTTAGCGCGGTAAGCCTGGCCTACGACAACCTGCTGGTCTCGGCGGTTCCCGAGCCGTCGAGTCTGACGCTGATCGGAGTGGGCCTGCTGATGTTGGCCGTGAACCGTCGGCGGAGTAGGTAGAACCCTTATTCTGGAACCACGAATAAACGCAGATAGAAACCAATTGCGCAAGAAAAGGGTCCGTGTTGATCTGGGTGCATCCGTGGTTGCTTTCAGTTGACGCACCAGTTCTACAATTTTTTGTCAAGGGAGTCGACATGGTTGGTAAGCCTCGTCATGGTTTCACGCTCGTCGAATTGCTGGTGGTGATAGCCATCATTGGCATTTTGATTGCGCTACTATTGCCCGCAGTTCAAGCGGCGCGAGAGGCGGCCCGCCGCATGCAGTGCAGCAACAATCTCAAGCAGGTCGGCGTGGCGATCCACAACTTTCATGATGCGCAACGGAGAATTCCGCCGACACGGCAGATTTGCCTTCACGGCACGTGGGCGAACATCCTCTGGCCGTACATGGAGGAAGTGGCGGCCACGGACCAATGGGGGCCGGAGTTGGCGTACTATTACCAGCCGGCGGCTTCCCGCACGGTTCAAGTGTCCGTCTACTACTGTCCCTCGCGGCGTGGTCCGCCACAGTTGAGCATTGACGGTGACTCGCGGATCCTGGGCAGAACGCCGCATCTCCCCGGGGCTCTGGCCGACTACGCCGCGGTGGTCGGCGATGGGAAGTGTACTCCTTTGTGTCAGCAACTCCCTAACTTGGTTACGCACTGGGATTATCCTGCGGTTGAGGTACCGGGTGCGTTCGCGCATGCCGGGCCGTTTGTCGATAACGGCATCCCGAACAATCAGAAGGTCTGCCGCGGGAATCTGGGGACTGGCAACTACCTGTTCGATCGAAATGTACTTCCGTTCGGTTTCAAGAAGGTGACCGACGGTCTGTCGAACACGCTGTTTGTGGGTGAGAAGCATGTGCCTCTCGGGGGATTGGGGCATGGCTGGGCTGGCGATAGCTCGGCCTACAACGCCGACAACCTGGAGGTCAACTCCCGGTTCGCCGGACCCGGCTACGGCCTGCAGAACCCCGAGTGGAACGCCTTCGACCCTTGGTACAATTACTATTTTGGTAGTTCCCATCCCGGCATCTGCCAGTTTCTTTTCGGCGACGGGCATGTGGACGCTGTGAGCGCGGAGATCAGCCAGCAGGTCCTCGGCTACCTCGCCACAAAGGCCGGCGGTGAGGTTCTTTCAGACACAGCCTACTAATGGATCGACGAGAAGTGTGGTTCGTGTTGTGGCTCTGCGCGTTCGCGTTCCTTAACGCGGGCTGCAGTGATAGCAATCCGCCGACTTATCCTGCCAGCGGCAAGGTCAGCCTGACCGACGGCACGCCCTTGAGCGGTGGGCAAATTGCCTTTCAACTGAAGAACGATCCTGCCGCTGCGACAGCCCAGGCAAGAATCGCGCCGGATGGGACGTTCCAGTTGGGCACCTACCAGCAGACCGACGGCGCCTTGGAAGGGACGCACGGTGTGCTGGTAATCCCTCCCCGCGCGCCGCGCACACCCGCCTGGGAGGCCGAGATGCAACAAGGACGTTCGTCCTCTGCTGCAACCTTGCAGATCGACCACCGATATTTCGGGTTCGACACTTCCCCCCTGATATTTACCGTGACTTCCGACGCTTCGAAGAACCACTTCGACATTCGGCTGGAGCCGCGCCGATCACAATCTCGGGGAAAATGATAGGACATGGTTCGCCCGGATTGTCGCGCACACCCCCCCTTATATTGACGGAGAGTCTCTGATGCAGAACTTACCCACGCGACGTGATTTTCTGAAAACATCGGCACTGGGCGCCCTGGGGGCGGGCGTGGGGCTGGCAGCGACCCCGTCACACGATGCTGCGGCGGATGTCGATGCAAAAAGTGCCCGCCAAAACGCCCCCCATCGACGGCGGCGCGTGATCTATAGCGACGACGGCGCTGCTTTGTTATACGGCGAGCCGACGCTGAAGAGCTACCTCTCTCGCCGTTTGGATCACGTAGCGGACACCCATGTAGATACGGTCTACTTCAACACAGTCATGTGGGACGATCGCTACAGCCATCACCCCAACCCCAAGGTCGGCGAATTCGTGTTGGAGTCAGCGACCGCAAATGATGGAGAATGGTTCCACGCCGCCAACCGCTATCGGATGCTGGCTGAAAACGAAGGCAAGGACGTCTTGCAGCTTAGCCTTGAATTCTGCAAGAGCCACAATATTGAGTTCGTCTGGACATTTCGCATGAACGACATACACGACAGCTTCGAGGTCAAGAGTATGTGTAGGTTCAAGCGGGACAATCCACACCTCTTGTTGGGTAAGATCGAGGACAAACAGCAGTTTCCCCCTGCCGGCCAACGCCACTACTGGACCGCGTTGGATTTTGCCCATGAGGCCGTGCGAGATCGCCGGCTCGGCGTGATCGAGGATCTTCTGGCCCGATATGACGTTGACGGCATTGATCTGGATTTCATGCGGCACCCGCTGTTCTTCGAGAGCGTGATGCAGGGCAAGCCCGCTTCGCGGGCCGAGTTGGACATCATGACCGGCCTGGTCCGCAAGGTTCGCCAACTGGTGCTCGACGCGTCGGCCAAGCGGGGGCGGCCGCTGCTGCTGTCCGTCCGAGTTCCAGAGACAGTCAAATTGTCGAACGATATCGGTTTGGACATCGAGAAGTGGCTGGCAGAGGGGCTCATCGATGTCCTGGTGGTCGGGGGCGGATACATGCCGCTGACGATGCCGGCGAAGGAACTGATCGATCTGAGCCACAAACACAACGTGCCAGCCTATCCCTGTATAAGCCACTCGGGCCTGAAACCACCGTACGCTGTCCCCGAGGCATGGCGCGGGTCGGCGTCCAATCTTTTCGCCGACGGCGCCGATGGCGTCCTGGCGTTCAATCTTGAGTACAGCGTAGAGCGTGGGCGGTTCAAGTTCTACGACATCCTTAAGACGATCGGCGAACCGGCGATATTGGCCGATCTGGACAAGATGTATGGCATCGACCGGACGGTAACGGGTGGCTATATGTGTCACGCCGTGCCGCAAGATGGGGCAATGCCTCGTACGTTGGAACTGAACAAGGATGCCGGCCTAATGTCCTTCCCGATAAGCGATGACGTTGCCGCCGCCGAACGGGCAGGCAAGCTCAAGTCGATCGATCTCCGCGTAGAAATTGGAGGCCTGAACGCGAGCGACAAGGTGGATCTGTTCCTCAACGGACAAAAGCTCCAAGACGTTCAGCGAGAAGGTCAGTGGCTGACGTGCAACCCATCAGTTGCCGCGATCAAACATGGTGGCAACCAGCTCGGGGTGACGATGACCGCCCGCGCCGATGATGCCGCCCAGCCGCCGCAGGTGACGGCCGTGCAACTTTGGGTCCGCTACAAGCGTTGAGGTAGCCATCGCGACGGATCAATCGCAGAGACACGCCATTGACCCGGGCGGTTTGCAGTCTGAACAGGAAAGGCAATGGCTATGAGAACGAACGCATTGAACCGCAGGAGATTTGTCAAAGCGGGTCCTGCCGTAAGTTTCAAACCCTGGAATGAGACCGCGCCAAACAGGCAAGAGTCTTCCCGGCGGTTACGAACCCTCGTTGATACGTTAAGGAGATTTCATGTCCACGCCAACTGACGTTCCCACCCAAACGATTCACGTGATGGAAGTCGTCGCCCCGGCGTTTGCCAAGAAGCTAAAAGACTACAGCGTACGGCTGGGGGCCATCGAGAGTGGTTATCCAGTTCTGACGGACTGGCATCCGGTGGTCCCAGACGGCTGGGGCGATTTTCCGTCTATTCCGTTTCGGCGCAACCTGGTGTATCGGGGCAAAGCCGATACCTGGGCCTACAGTCATCACCAAGCCGTCACCAGGTTCCGCGACAGGTACGTGGCGTCCTGGTCCAATGGGTTGCTTCACGAAGACTACCCCGGCCAGGAAGTTCATTACGCCTGGTCGACCGATGGAGTAAATTGGTCGGAACCCGCCGTCGTTGTTGCAACCCCTCCTGAAAGCAGAGTTATCCGGAGTAACGCAGGACTTTATGCCGATGGCGAGAAGCTGTACTGTTACGTTTGCGTGAAGAAGGACGACGGGACGGATGTTCCCCCACCAGGAAGGTGTTCGCACCAGAACCAACACATTCGGCTCGATGTCTACGAGACGAGTGATCTGGAGAGCTGGACCCACCACGAAAGCATCTGTCCCAATGTCTATCTATTCGAGGGTCCCCGACGGACCGCCGCCGGTAAGCTGATGTGTTGTGGCTTCGAGCTGTGCGACCATCGCGGTAGGGTTCTCATCTGGGACGATGCGTCGCGCCCGGCTGATCCGCCACGGATCGTCGAGATCGCACCCTCGCGTGAAGGAGTAATGCCTCAGCAAGGGACGTGGTACCAGACGGATGATGGCCGAATCTGGATGTATCAGCGAGACACGCGGATGTCGGGGTATCTGGCTTTGACGCTCAGCGATGACGAAGGCCAGACGTGGAGCGACTTGCTGCGCACCAATTTTCCCAACACCTACTCACGAGCCTACGCCGGACGCTTGAGCGATGGCCGATACTACATCGTGGGCAACAACTGCGATCGATTCCTCGATCGCAGGGCGCTCCAGATCGCGCTGAGCGATGATGGCCGGATGTTCGACCGCCAGTATACGCTTGTCGATGGCACGACGACCCGCCGCATTAACGGTTCCCACAAAGAGAACGGATACCAGTATCCGAGTTGTTACGTGGACGGCGATCAACTTCTCGTGATCTATTCGGTGAATAAAGAAGACGTCGAGGTCGGCGTCGTCGATGTGAGCAGGCTGGACTGAGTTCTACTGGAGTCGCACTTTGACAATCAGCGACGTAGACACCTTTGAGTCGGCTGTCCCCCAGGCGCCGCACTCTCGAACGCGGTTGGCCTTCTTCCTGTTCGGGCTGGCCATCCTTCACGGGCTGGTGCTCAACCTGATGCCGGTCATGTTCACGACCATGGGAGCGACCTTCCACGTGGACAAGGCCCACCAGGCTCTGCTCAAGTCGTACTTTTTCGGGGGCTCAGCAGTGGTGACCCTCGTGGCCGGTTACCTCACGCAATACCTGGGAGCCCGGTGCATGACCATCCTGCTGGGCGCCGTGACAGGAACGGGCGCGGTACTGTTCGGTCTGGCGTCGACGTACTCGCTCGTTCTGATGGCGGCCTGCCTGCTAGGTGTGGGCGTCAGTCCGCTGGTCACGATCTACGCGGCAGTCATTGCCGCCCGATTCAGCGACATGCACCAACGCATGTACATGTGGGTCTATGCTTTCTTGGCCGCTAGTGTAACGGTCGCGACCACGGGGCTGGGCAAGCTCCTGGACGTCCTGCCCAGCTACCATATCATCTTCATCGTTCTTGGACTGTTCATATGGTTTTGGGTCACCCTGCTCCTGGACTTCTGCTGGCGCGATCTGGACCAACTCACGAAGTCCGCGGCGGACCAGCGCCCATCGGATACGGGATCCATGGCCTGGCGCGAGAGGATCGCCGCGATGGGACGGTTTCTCACCTCCGGGATATTCACGCGTGGAGCGCTCTATTTGATGTGCCTGTTGATGCTCCTCGACTATCTGTGCGTCAGCACGATGTACTCCTGGGTCCCTAGCTTCTTCGAGCAACTCTATGCTGGCGCCGAAGGTGGTCGCTCCGTCCTGGGAGGCGCGGCCCTCTCGGCCAGCGCGGCGGGGCACTGCGTCGGGCGGATCATCATGGGAAGCTTCCCCCGAGGAAAAATCCCCGACCGCCTGCTGCTGGCCGGCTGTTATAGCGGTGGCGTGATTTGCTTCGGGCTGATCGTCTTGTTGCGCCCGCTCTACGCAGTCTCCCTGGGATTGATGTTCCTGGAGGGTGTGTTTATCTCCGCCCAGGCACCAGCGATGAGTTCGCTGGCTGTGGCCAAGTTCGGCCAACGGGCGCCCGCGGTGATCCCGATTTACGAAGCCTTCGGCATGCTTGCAGCGGTTTTTGGGCCGCCGCTGATTGGATATCTGGCCGACCGCGTTGGAGAACTCGGGACGGTGCTCTGGCTGGTTCCCGCGGCCGGCCTGACGCTGGCGGCCGTCGCCGCGGCCTGGGAGCTTTGTGACCGCAAAAGCGGGGCTGCTGATCCGTCCGCCTACCCAAAGCTTGATTGACGATTACAAGAAGAAGGCGACGGGCTGTTGGAACTGGAAAAAGCTGTGTACGATGCGGCCCTCGATCCAGTGATCAGGCTCGCCGTGATGCCCAAGGAACCACGGAGTTTTCTCGCTTGAAACCCCTTAGTATAAGAACAATGCAACGCAGCCAATTAATCACACTCAGTGTCATTTACCTACTTCTTGCACCGACCATGCTCCCAGCGAACGAGGCGGAGGACCTTTCGAAAGCGACGCGACAGCATGTGTTCTTCTATGTGTCTACGAACGGTAACGACGCCTGGTCGGGTGCCCTGCCGGCGCCGAACCCGGAAAGCACCGATGGGCCGTTTGCTTCACTCCGGCGGGCGCGCGATGCTATCCGTGCATTGAAATCGGCCGGAGAACTTGAGTCCAACGTCACCGTGTCGGTGCTCGGCGGAACCTATTACTTCGACGAAACACTGCTGCTGGACGGCCGTGACGCGGGCAGTGCACAGTGCACAGTTACCTATACAGCCTACCCTGGCCAACAGCCGGTTCTAAGCGGGGGAAGAAGGATCGACAAATGGCAAGATCACGGTGGACCTATTCTAAAGGCAGACGTACCGCAAGCGAAGAAAGACGCATGGAAATTCCGGCAACTCTTTTATGACGGGAAGCGGCAAACCCGCGCACGCTGGCCCAACACGGATCCGGCGGATCCTCTCTATAGTGGTTGGGCTTTCATCGAAGCAACCTTGCCTGAGGGCGAGAAGCGGCCCACCATGTTTCGCTTCTCGGCAGATGCTGCGCCGCGCGACTGGGCGAAGCCCCTTCAGGCCGAGGTCGACGTCTTTCCTTGGTACTGCTGGGTAAACGACATTATTTCTCTCAAGCATTTCGATGTGCAAGCCCGGACACTTACCCTTGCCAAGAATCCATCCTATGATTTCTCGACATTAATGACCGGCAATCGATTCTGTGTCGAGAACCTGCTGGAGGAACTGGACCTGCCGGGCGAGTGGTGTCTTGATACCGAAACCGGAACCGTGTATTTCTGGCCGCCGGAGGGATCGGTGAAATTCGGCAACGTGGTTGCGCCGTGGGTCGATACGCTGATCGAGTTGCGCGGCACCGCGGATGCACCAATTCGGAACGTGACGATCTCGGGGCTCACATTCACGGAAACACATTCCACGTTTCCAGAGCATCTCCATGGCAACTTTCACGCCCCACTGCTTCGTGGAGCTGCCGTGCGTCTGGAACATTGCGACAACTGTCGCATAACGGATAACCGTTTTTTCAATCTCGGCAGCGATGCCGTTCGGTTGCAGGGCCACAACACACAGAACCAGATTGTGGGTAACGAAATCGCTTTCGTCGGAGCGGCCGGCATCTCCCTGGCCAGTAATGATGCCTCGGGCAGTCCCTCCGGCCGCTGGACAGACATTGAGGAGCTTCGTCGATGTTCGGCACGCTATCCTAAATCAGTCCGAAATCTCATCACAAACAACTACATCCACCATTGTGGGGTGATCAAGAAGAACGGTGGGGCCGTGCAAGCCTATGGAATCAACAGCGTCGACAACGTCATATCCCACAATCTGATCCATGACGTCGCCGACAAGGGGATAGTCGCCCAGGACGGATTCGGCTGCTTTATCATTGAGTACAATGAGATGTATAACCTGAACCACGAGATCGCGGATACCGGCGGGATCATGATCAATCGTTGGTACTCCCTCAAAGATGATCTCGAGTTGGATCGCTGTCACCTCATTCAATTCAACCTGATTCGCAACTGCATCGGCTGCGGCGCTTTTGCCGCGACAGCAAACGTGCAGGGCACGGGCGCCGGTCTCAAGGCGGGCGGAAAGATCTACTCACCGTACTATACCTGGGGAATCTACTTTGATAACTCAGGGATGGATAACGTGGTCTACGGCAACATCATCGTCTCGACGGTCCTTGGTGCGGTCTCGATGCCTGTTGGCGTTCCGAAGAACAATCGAGTGGAGAACAACATCTTTGTCGAGAGCAGTGGGAACCAATTCGATCTGCTTATGTCGCCGGGTTCGTACGGCAATCGATTCGTGCGAAACATCGTGTACTACAAGAATCCCGCGGCCGCACTGCTTGCTGCCTCGTCCAGCGCGGTGCAATCTCTGTCCCAGTGCGACTACAACCTTTATTGGCCAGCTGCCGGACAAGCGATGCGCGTCCGTGGCATCGGTCAGGAGACTTTTGATGACTGGAAAAAACTAGGGTTCGAAGAGCATTCCTTGATCGCCGACCCGTTGTTGGTCGACGTTGAGGGGGGCGACTACCGACTGCGGCCTGAGTCGCCGGCCTTCCGGCTGGGTTTTTGCCCGATCGATGTCGAAAGAATTGGACGACAGGGGAAATACCGCGCGGCTAGCCCTTAACCAAGCGTAGTCCGCTGGATGTTTTTTCAGCCCCCCATGGTGCTGCTACGGCTCCCTGAATGATGTAAATTCGTCATCTTGACGATTTATGAAGCAGGGCCAGGAAATGTGGCAACGCCTCTTTTCCAAATTAGCCGTTCCTCCGCTGAAAGTCGGTCATGAATTCGGCAAGGGTTTTTACACCTTCGACGGGCATTGCATTGTAGATCGACGCGCGGATGCCGCCGACGCTGCGGTGGCCTTTGAGATCAATCAGCCTGTGCGTCTTGGCTTCGGTCAAGAACCTGGTTTCAACCTCCTCGTTCGGCAGCCGGAAGGTGACATTCATCAGTGAGCGGCTATCGGGGCGGGCGTGGCCTTGGTAGAAGCCGCCACACGCGTCGAGCACGTCGTACAGCAATTTCGCTTTTTCGCGGTTGCGTTTCTCCATCTTGGCCAGACCGCCGACGTCGTTTTTCAGCCAGCGACAGACGAGCATCAGCATGTAAATGGCGAAAACCGGCGGCGTGTTGTAAAGCGAGTCGTTCTTGGCGTGCAATTGATAGTCGAGCATGGAGGGCAAGCCCGTCGCGGTGCGTTCCAACATTTCGTCCTTGAGGATCACCACGGCCACGCCGGCGATGCCCGCATTCTTCTGAGCACACGCATAGAGCACATCGTATTTGCGGATGTCGATCGGCCGGCACATGAAGTCGCTCGATGCATCACATACGAGCGGCGCGGTTCCGAACTTGGGATCGCCGGGAAACTGCACGCCCTGAATGGTTTCGTTCGAAGTCACGTGGAGGTAGGCGGCATCGGCCGAAAGCTTGAGATCCGCGGCTGTGGGCAGGTACGAGTAGTTGTGCGACTTGCCGTCCCAAACGACGTTAACCTGGCCCTGCTTCTCGGCTTCCTCCTTCCCCTTGTTCCCCCATGTGCCGGTGAGCACGTAGTCGGCAGGCTTCTCGACGCCTCGCAAAAAATTCATCGGCAGCATGGCAAACTGAAGGCTGGCTCCGCCCTGCAGGAACAACATCGTGTAGCCGGCGGGAATCCCGATCAGCTCCGCCAGCAATTGCCGCGTCTCGGTGAAGATCGCATCAAAGGTCTTGCTGCGATGGCTAATCTCCATTACCGACATGCCCACCCCAGGCAAGGCCACGAGGTCCCGCTGGGCTTGCTCGAGCGCCGCCAACGGCAAGACCGCCGGACCCGGTGAAAAGTTGTATACACGATCGGCCATGGGAAACTCCTTCTGCCAGACGGCGGCCCCAAAATCGAACGGCGATTGTAAGCTGGAAGTACCCAGCCAGAAAAGGCGAGACGGACCTTTCCCAGGACGATTGTAAAGTCCTCGTAGGTCGAATTTCCAATCCGTTCCGTGTGAGGAAGTCGGCGGCTGGGGCAGGGGACGGATTGAAAATCCGTCCTACTTGCCGACGACGCA
>SXHS01000296.1 GCA_005773145.1 Planctomycetaceae bacterium
GCGATCATCACGCCTCGATCCAGCCCCAGTCATCGATCGACGCCTGCTAATGCGCCTCGTCCGTAAGTCATTGATTCATAATGGCTTGGGTCACCGGGCTGTCCCAGGACTCTGCTGGAGCCGATGGTGGGAGTCTCACTAATTTGGTGGGGCCTCCCCTCGTCCTGTCACACAATTCTGGGTGCCACAAACTTTGCGTGCCACAGGCGGCTTGTCCGCCCGTGCCACGGTGCCCGAGTTGTGAAGGTGCGCACGGCTCGCAGCGATCCGCCATTTAATCGAGGAAATCAACCCGTAACCCGAAGCGTCAGCGAGGGATACCTGCCACGTCGGTCGTCCAAGCCGGGTGTGTATGACGCGAGCTTCCTCCCTTTCCTCGCGAACGGCCCTGGCGACGGTCCCTCGCTGACGCTTCGGGTTACGATGGGAATCCCCCCCCACATGCAACGGCGTATCGACTATGATCGGGCCCGTGGCCGCAGGGGGCTGGACATCCTGGCTTCACCGCGTGGTGCATGGTGGAGGCAAAAGGCCGATCACCTCGAATGGTTTTCCTTGGCATGAATGACTGGTTATGTGGCGCACCATCATCCGTCAATGGTTCTTGGTCGCACTGGCGCTGGTGTTGACGCTGGGCCTGTTATTGCATGCCCCGTTGGGGCCGTTTTCGGAGGCCAAGTGGTTCCAGCATGCTTTGGTGATGGGCGTACTGTTCGTCACGGCGCTGCCGGTGGAAACGTCGGCCCTGGTCCGAGCGATCCGCCGTCCCTGGGTACCGTTGCTCGGTATCGCGATGAATTCCGTCGCGGTTCCGCTGATGGCGTGGGGCGTGGGAAATGCGTTGGGCTTGCCCACCGATTTGCGGCACGGGCTGATGGTGGCCGGCGCGGTCCCTTGTACGTTGGCCACGGCGGCCGTTTGGACGCGACGTGCGGGTGGCAATGATACAGCCGCCATTATGGTCACGATCGTCACCAATGCCAGTTGTTTCTTGGTAACACCGGCTTGGCTTCGCATGACCACTAACGTGGTGAACGTGAGGGTCGATTTCTCGGCGATGATTCAGCAACTCGGACTGGTCATCGTGCTCCCCATGCTGCTGGCCCAGTTGGTGCGTCAGCGATCGTCGTGGGGAGCATGGGCCACGCGGAGCAAGGCCGCGTTGGGCGGTTTCGCCCAATGTGGGGTCTTAACCATGATTCTGATGGGGGCCATCAAATGCGGCCAACAATTGGCCCAACTGCACAACGCGAATGAGTTGCCCAATTCGCGTCAGACGCCCTTGAGCGCACTGGCCCTGATGATCGCCGGCGTTTTAATCGTGCACGTGACCTGCTTGGCCATGGGCATGATGCTAGCGAGACTCCTGAAATTCGATCGCGAGGATCAAATCGCGGTCGGCTTCGCGGGCAGCCAGAAGACCCTGATGGTCGGGTTGCACGTCAGTTTGCAGTATTTCGGCGGACTAACGATACTGCCGATGGTCGCTTATCACGTCGGTCAGCTCATCGTGGACACACTGGTAGCCGATGCCTTTCGTAGAAGATCGCGCCCGATGAGCTAGTCGGCTGTCCGCGCGGCTTGAGACTCTTGCGACACGACAAAGCGAAATTTGCCACTCTTACTACGTGGGATTCTCTCGACGTACTCGAGGTGAATTCTCGCTTGGTCCCCCAGAAACTTGTGGAACGATTGCTGCAACGCCGCCTCATCGTCAGCCGAATAGCCGGGGTTCCTGGAGACTCGCACCGTCAGTTCACCTGGTTCCCCCTGAACAATCTGGGCCTCCCGCACGGTCGTCATATCCTTGAAAATGTGATCCATTCGGCCGACCCGGGCGCCGTTGCGGAGAATCACATAGTCCTCGGCACGTCCGTCAATGGCGCGAACCGTGCGACCGGCCAGTCCACATTCGCAAGGGGTATCATCCATCTCAGCCAGATCGCCGACGTCGTAACGCAGAAATGGCGTGGCATAATTCGTAAAATTGGTACCGACGATTCGGCAGATGCGACCATCCATGGGCAGGAATTCCAACGCGGCAATATCCTCGTCGACATGCAATCGGCCGTGAATGCACTCGGAAATGTTGGCTGTGGCTTCTGTCATTCCGTAATTGTTCCACGGACGCACGCCAAACGCCTTTTCAATCATTACCGACTGATGGCTATGGAGGCTCTCGGCGCCGACCGTGATGTGGGTCGGACAATACTCCAGTGGTCGGTTGCCCCTCAAGATTTGGTCCGCCAACAACGCCAACGCGGAAGGATAGCCATGCAACCAAGGGGGCCGACAACGATTCAACTGATCGATGTACGCGCCGGCCGTGGCCGCAGACAAGTGGTATCCGCTGAACAGAAACTGGCGACCGGGCCAGTTGGTACGCCAGTAGGGCGGTTCTGTTTGCCTCACGGGCACGACGGACCGTCCGCCGAAGTAGCCACACCACATGTCCTGCCGAATTCCATGCCGCCGCCGAAATCGCCACCAGACCGCCCACTGCTCCCAGATCGCGGCGAGCGTGGTCGGGAAGCGCAGGCCAGCACCTGTCGTACCGCTCGTGTGAACCATCCGATAAGTACGCGGCGAGACCGCTGTGGAAATGAAATCCCGGAGGTGCTGTTGAATGGTGGTCTTGCTCAGCAACGGCAATCGCTGCAGGTCGTCGATGGTGCGAATCCGTTCGGGGTCGATTCCCCCTTCACGAAACTGCGACTGGTAATAGGGAACCGTTGCCGCGGCGTGCCGCACAAATTGCCGTAGCCGTTGGTCTCGAAACTCCAGTAGCCGCTCCAGCGGCCACTGTTGCCGCTGCTCAGCCGCCACTAAATGGCGACGGAATGACTCGCCAAAGCGGCTGCGTTGAATCCGCCAGCCAACGAAGCTGCACACTGCGTCTTGCACGCAGATCGGCAGACGGTGGTACAGCGACTCTCGATCCACAAAAGGCCCCTCATTTCAGTTTAAACCATCGCCAGGGCCATGTCCACTACCTACGGGGGGGGGGCTTTGAGTAGGTCCTTCGGGGCCCCGCCGTGGCCCGGGGCTTGGAACACACGGCAGGGAGGCCCCCGCCTCCGATAAGTCGTCGCGACATTTTTCGGCCGGCGCTCGA
>SXHS01000297.1 GCA_005773145.1 Planctomycetaceae bacterium
GCGGCGCAACAGGAGTGTCAGCAAATTGAAGAACAACTGCAGCGTTCTTATCAACGCTGGGAGGAGTTGGAGAGCATGGACCGCTAGTCATCGTACTTACGTGCGAACTCCCCCTGCAGGACCATCCCGATGCTAACGGTGGCACCGGCGTTCAGGCTTGGGAATCCTTCGGGCAATGGCAGTTCGTCCTCGTGATGAACACTCGAGAATTCCACTTTTCCCTCCCCTTCCTGGTCCGTGGTGATCTGCCCCACGGTGAATCCGGCTACCACGATATCGTAGGTTGTGTTCGCAGCCAAATACCGGACCTCAACCTCGAATTTAATTTCCAGTTGTCCGTGTTCGAGCTCAAATTCCAGGTCGGCGCGCCCCCAGGCGTCGCCGAGGCCACTGAGCAGAGCTCGGAATTCGAGATCTAGGTCCGTGGTCGTACCGTCGACGAGCGAATTGCGGCCTTCGTCACCGTCCAGCAAGTCGTCCCCTTCATCGCCATCCAAGTGATCGTTACCAGCGCCCCCCTTCAGGCGATCGTTGCCGAGCCCGCCATGACAGTTGTCCTTGCCACGTCCTCCATCGCCGTAGTCATCTCCTTCGTCACCGTGGATTGAGTCGTTGCCATTTTCACCGAAAAGCCGATCGTCGTCATCTCCGCCGGCCAAGTAATCTTGCCCTTCGTCACCATGCATTTCATCTTCACCGGATCCTCCGCGCAGTGTGTCTTTGCCCTCGCCACCATGTATTTCATCATTTCCCGCTCCGCCATCGATCACATCCTTGCCTTGTTCGCCGGAAATGTCATCGTTTCCGCCGCCGCACTGAATCTGATCGCGGCCGTTGCCGCCACTTACCCATGCATCGATCAAGACAGAGTCAGCGATCGTGATACGGTCATTACCCCCGCGTCCATTGACTCGCAGCACCATTAGAATAGGTAGTTTACAAAAGAGACAAGTCAAGCGACCGTGACGAAGTTCCCTAGACAACCAGCAAATCGCAACCGCCGCTTTTGGTATCAGTAACGTTAATGCGGATCATGAGACAATGGAGAGCGGATTTCTGTAATCCAAGGAGGCAGGAGGATCTCCTCCGGTCAACCGCTGGACGCACGGACCGCACTCGGTCTCTCCATGGGTATTTTTGGCACCGACGACGGGAAACGAAGCTCAATCGGGTTGCGTCGCACGTTGAAGCGGAACCATCTGTCGACCTGTACACGACCCCGAACGAAACAGCATGTAATGCTGAGAAATCGCACGACCCAGACACGCCCTGCCAGGCTGCGTGCGTGTCGTGAGTGGATCCGATTCGAGCCGATATTCGTAGGATTCACGGCGACAAAAATTTCGTTGAATCCGAGGGTCGTTAGTTCCGACACCATGAAGCGCAACATCTCGGAATGGATCCCCATGCGGCGCATGTCTTTGTGGACTAGTGCGGCGAATAACCAAGCCTGCGTTGTGCCCAGCTTCAGACGCAGACCAAGCTCCTGTTCGTCGAATTGCTCGGCCGCAGCCCAGAATCCCCCGGCCAGGCGACCGTTCACTTCGGCGGAGCATGCCGTCAAGTTGACTGCGGAGAATGGACGGCGAAAATAAGTCAACCTTTCCACCGCCTCATAGTCGGAGACGGATTCACACCAGCGCACCCGAGTGGCGGATGGTGCGGTTGACGCTGCCTGGCAGAGTTCGCGATTGAGAAGTGCTCGCCAGTCGCTTGGCACTTCTTCTTCAACGTTCATCTCGTAGATCACAAAGTTGCGGTAGCGAAAGAGCCAACCGGGAATCAAACGATTGAACAAGATTGCCAGCGAATACCAGAATCCGTTGCGGCGGATGATCTCGGCAATCTTCATAGTGAACCGCTTCCGGGACCGGTCGTAGGATGATGGCTGTCAGCGTTGGGGCACGTTGGCAAAATGGCGTTCGATGAACCGATGAAACATCCACGCCACCGCCAGCGAAACGACCAGGCACAGGGGCATGGTCCCGATCAGCACTCGAAGGTCGGAGTGCCAGCCTGCGGCGGCCATCACACAGCCGATCCAGACCGTGATGGGAAAATGTACTAGGTAAATGCTGTAGGAAAATGAGCCCGTCCACTGAAAAGGCCGCAGCGACCAATGGGCGGCTAATCTTTCGTCCCAGCGTTTCAGGGGGGAGAGCAGCAAGGCGAACGCGGCGGCAACAAGAATGTATTCTCCCACATGCCGATCATGAGCACTCGCCGCAAAAAGGCGCTCTCCCAATCCGTACACCATGCCGGCCGCCAATGCTCCATGGGCCCACCAAGCCGCACGACCCTGGAGGTAATTGACGCGATGGTAGAGGAGAATACCGGCGGCGAACAACAACCAATGTCCGTCGAAAAAGTATCCATCGATGGCGATACCCCGCCAACGGCAGAGGTGTCGGATGACCAGTGCCCCCAGCGCAATCGAGTAGCAGGCGGAAAAAAAACGACGGGACGCTAACACTAACAGCAGTCCCGTCACCGCATAAAACTGCTCCTCGTAACACAGTGTCCAGGTATTCAAAAGAAGGTAGGTGCGCTCGCCTCCCAGCAACTCGGGCAACCAGGATGCCGTCGCCGTGATATTTGCGATCCAGTCGACGGGGGTGAAGGACGCTAGTTTCGGCAGTTGAAGACACTGTTCCGCCACGACAGAGTTCCAGCCGACGGCCCAGGTGAATCCAGCCCCCAAGAGGATTGCCGCCCAGAACGGAGGATAGATCCGGCGGATTCGGCGATAAAAATATTGGGATAAAGAATGCGGTTTGCGGCGTAAGGAGTCGACGCTGGCGGCGATGCAATATCCACTGACTACGAAGAACATCGGCACGCCCATCCACAGGCGGCCGACCAGATTGACGGCGAGCCCTGCCAGCGACCACGTCGCTGGGTCCGCCGACGACCAGCTGTGATCCGCATAGAATGTGGCGTGGTACAGCAGCAGCATGAGACAGGCCATGCCGCGCACGGCATCCAAGGTCTGATACCGCGAGTCTTTGGGTTTAGGCGGCAGACTCGCAGGCTTGGCCGAGGTCGATTCTCCCTGGCCTACGTCGCGTGAACCCAGCGAAGGGATCGGGGGCGTAAGGATCTGAACTTCGCTGCTGAGGCTCATCGGCTATCGCATTCCCGTCAAAAAAAGTCCCGTCTTGAGCCAGTCCTTGACCGTCGTTTGGGTCAGGAGAGCAACATCCCAGAGCTGAGATCGCAATCTGGGGGGCACAATACGACAACTGCCGCAGGGTTGCGGTCGAGCGCCCATATGATGTTTGTATTCTTCGTCGCCGCGACAGAGATCGTACCAGGATTGGCCCAGTGCAATCGCTCGTTGAATCGACGCTGTGTTGACAAGCCAACCGGGATTTTCGTGCAGGTAATCGGGATCGATACCGATTTGGTAGGCGAACGTCGTCGAATCGCCGCGAAAGCAAAGTTCGGCGGCGATCGGCCGATCGTCCAGGCTCACACATGCCAGATCGAGCAGGCCGGTACGAGCCCACTCCCTTGCCGTTTCGTAGAGAAACTGGGCATGAGTCCTTCGATCAAAGCAGCCTGCATCCCCCAGGCTATTTCGGCGACGCTGATGGAGTTGCACCAATACGGACCAGAGACGCTCAAAGTCCTCCTCGGTCTCGGTGAACGTGACTCGACAGTTGGGGGTCGCCAGTTGTTTGAGGGCGGCACGCACTTTGCGCCGGCTCGATTTGGAGAGCGATGCAGTGTAAGCATCGATATTCGGTGGCAACGGTAAGCGCCATGTGTTGACCGGAGCGCTGCAATGATTGTGGAAGTCGTTTTCCTTCAACCGCGCCAGAAACCGATCATTCGCTGACGAGGTGGCGCTCATTCCCTCAAGCTCGATTAGTGACCAGTTGGGGAGCGTGCGAGATCGCCGGTTCGCCGGCATGCTGGATGAGGCGGAATGCGAGTTCACTTGGATCGCGAGAAAGTCGGCCAAGGCCTCTGCCACGGCCGATTCGTACCCTGCTTCAACCAGCAAGCCTTGCTGATCTGAACAGACTTCACCGGAACCCAGGAATCGCAGCACGCCCCCCACTGGACTTGCGTGCTCGACATAGAACGGGGCGATGCCGACGTATCGTTCGTCGTCTTGAGCCGTCATGACAAACAGACGATGAGTCGCGCCGTAGGAACGCCACCAGCCCGCTTGCCATTCCCAGCTGCGGAAGGGGATTCCGTCGGCCAGTCGATTCCAACTGGCCGACAGTCCAGCGACGTCGTCCAACGCCGGCAACACATCGATCGTCAATGAGTTTGCGGGAACGGGTACGGGACCGGACACCAGAGTCCTCGATTCGACGGAGGCACGTGTTGGCAACAGACAACCAAGTAAACCTACGTTATCTCTGGGAACGACGCCGAGTGATCGCCGAGACCGGGCCTTGGGCTGGCGACGCACGAGCAGTTCTACCGGTCCTAGGGGTTGCACCGGGGGCTGTTGGCAGGAACGCTTCACGCGGCTGGCGGCCCAGCCGAGGCGTCCATGCGACGGGTCCGACCTGGAGCCGACCACGGGAACGGACCCCAAGGCTCGCCCGCCATTGCCGGTGGGCGGTCTTCCTTGGTATTCTGTCGGTCTCTTGGCTGTACGCTCCGTGAAGAGGTGCGAGGACTGTTCGGATGGACGAAATGTCTGCGGTGGCGCGCTTGATGGCCACGATTGAGGAGCGGAAGCGAAATCCATCTACCCGTTCGTATACCAGCCAGCTATTAGTAGGTGGCGTACCGGCGATCGGTGCCAAGGTATTGGAGGAAGGCCGGGAAATTGTGGAAGCGGCTGCGATTGACGACGATGTCCCGCGTGAAGCGGCGATGATCCACGAGGCGGCCGATCTGCTCTACCATCTGCTGGTCCTACTCGCGTTTCGTGACGTCACTTGGACTCAAGTCGAGGTGGAACTTGCCCGTCGCTTCGGCATTTCCGGACTGGACGAGAAGGCGGCACGTCAGCCGAAGAATTAGCCTCAGCCATCTATGATGCAGAGAAGGTAACGACGTCATGCCGGAGCGAAATTTGCGACTAGGTGTTCCCAGCAAGGGGCGGTTGGCTGAGCAAGCCGTGGCCTTGCTTCAACAGGCCGGTTTGAATTTTCGTCGGCAGGAACGCAGTCTATTTGCCCGGGCACGCGAGATTCCCGTCGACATCACCTTTCTGCGTGCAGATGACATACCCGTCCTCTGCGCCGAAGGTGCCATCGATATGGGCATTACGGGGAGCGACCTCGTCGCTGAGCATGGTGTGGATGTCGTAACGAGGCTCGCTCTGGGCCTGGGCCGTTGTCGCCTTTCCTTGTGTGTACCGGAAGACCGTGACTTTCAGAGCTTACAGGAATTGGATGGCTGCCGGGTTGCGACCAGTTTTCCCAATTTGACCGCTGCGTTTCTTAGGCAACACCGGGCCGATCCTCACCTCGTTTCCATTACGGGCTCCGTCGAGATCATGGTGGCTCTGGGTGTTGCGGACGCGGTGGTGGACCTGGTCGAGACGGGGAGCACGCTGGCGGCCAATCGCCTGCGAATCTTGGAGGACATTGGCCAATACGAGACGGTGTTGATACAATCGACGAGCTGCCGCGATACGGCTTTGGCCGATCGGATTGTGCGGCGTTTGCAGGGAGTTGTGATCGCCCGCAGCTATTCGCTCTTGGAATACAACGTTGCCCGCGCGCGACTCCCTGAAGCCGAAAAGATCACCCCAGGATTTCATTCGCCGACCGTGAGCAGCCTGGAAGACTGCGACTGGTGCGCCGTTCGTGTGATGGTGCGCCAAAGCGAAGTGATTCAGGTCATGGAGCGATTGGAAAGCATTGGAGCGACGGCCATTTTGGAAACAGCCATTTCCAACTGCCGCCTTTGATTAGCGAATCTCGCCGGGCAAACGGTACGACCGATACAATCGGCATTCTCGATCCGTACGGCGCACCGCGCCGCCACAGCCGTGGAATTCGTGGTTTTGTTTGTCGCGTCTCGTGTTACCATGAAACGCATGGGATGGCTAAGACTCATCGAACGGCGCCGCTGGGGGTGTGCGAGATCATGATCGAAGTACGGCAGTTGACGAAAGCGTATCCGGATACTGGAGACGGGGCCTTTACCGCGTTGGATGCCGTCAGTTTGCAAGCGGGACGGGGTACGATTTATGGGCTGCTGGGGCCCAATGGAGCCGGTAAAACAACCCTGCTACGCATGCTGTGCACGGTGCTGAAGCCCACCAGCGGCACGGCGCTAATCCATGGTTTTGATATCACAGATCAACCCGAACAGGTTCGCTTTCAATTGGGGTTTGTTTCGCATAACACGGCCATCTACGATCGCATGACGGCCCGTGAAATGGTTCTCTACTTCGGCCGGTTGTATGGAATCCCGGACGAGACGTTGCGGGAACGCATGCACCACATTTTCGCCGATCTGCAGCTGCTCGAGTATCAGGATCGTTTGGGGAGCAAGCTGTCCACTGGCATGAAGCAGAAAGTTTCGATCGCCCGTGCGCTCGTGCATGATCCCCCCGTGTTGATATTCGACGAGGCGACCGTCGGCTTGGATGTGCTGGCGGCCCGCTCGCTGTTGGACGTTGTGGCGAAACTGCGCGACCGTGGCAAGTGCATTCTGTTTTCCACGCACATCCTCCGCGAGGCAGAGCAACTCTGCGATCACTTGGGGATTCTGCATCGTGGTCGCCTGTTGGCGGAAGGAACGTTGCCCGACCTGTTGTGTGACCATCAGGAGCGCGATTTAGATGGTCTGTTCTTTGGCCTTATGGATCGGCATGAGCCAACCTTTCGCCGCGAGTTTGCCGAGTGGAGTTCCAAGTGAAAATGCGTTGGCGCAATGTCAAATGGATTCTGCTTCGCGAGACACGTGACCAGTTGCGCGACCGACGCACGCTGTTCATGATTAGCGTACTCCCGTTGTTGCTCTACCCCCTTGTGGGCATGGCCTTCTTGCAGATGGCGCAGTTTCTGCGCGAGCATCCCTCGCGGGTCTTGCTGATAGGTGCCAACCAGCTCCCTTTGATACCCCCTTTGGTCGTCGACGGACAGTTTGCCGAGGGGTTGTTGCCGGCGGTCCTGGGGGCTGAGTCCTTAGAGCTCACCTGCGCAGACCTTTCTCCTCAGGTGTCGCTCGAGGCGGAAGCGCGCCGAGTCCTGTCGGCGGCAGAGGCGGATGTGGTGGTTTATCTGCCAGCACCGACTGGCCTCTCGACGCCGACGTCCGATCTAGTGACCCACCCATCCCGTGATCAACGGGATGTGGGGCTCGGCCCTTGGCGGAATCCGCAATGGCAGCCACGGCTTTTTTATCATGCTGCGCGCGATCGGTCGCGGGTGGCTCACGATCGGCTCTGGCACGTGATGACGCGCTGGCGACAACAGCTCAGTGAGCCCCAGGCGACTGCCGTCGCGGCCGGGACGCCTACGACACCAGCGGGCCCCCTTCGTGCGACGGATGTCGCCAGTTCAGTGCAACGTCGCAACCTTGTGTGGTCAAAAATCCTGCCGTTTATTTTGATGGTGTGGGCCCTCACAGGTGCGTTCTACCCAGCGGTGGACTTGTGCGCAGGGGAGAAGGAGCGCGGTACGCTTGAGACGTTGTTGAGCAGTCCGGCTCGTCGCGGCGAAATCGTCTGGGGAAAACTGCTGACCGTCATGTTGTTCAGCATGGCGACGTCCGTACTCAACCTGGCCAGCATGCTGATCACTTCGACGTTGGTGGCCAACCGATTGGCCGTGTCGTCGACTCAGCCGACGCCGTGGGCAATCGGGGTGCCTCCCTGGTCCGGCCTTGGCTGGTTGTTGGTCGCGTTGGTGCCGGTGGCCGCTTTGTTCAGTGCGTTGTCGTTGGCGTTGGCAGCTCAAGCGCGAAGTACGAAGGAGGGACAGTATTACTTGCTTCCCCTGCTGATACTGGCAATGCCCCTGCTGATCCTTCCCGTGCTCCCAGGTGTCGAGTTGGAACTGGGCACCAGTTTGATTCCGCTGACTGGCATGCTGTTGTTGCTGCGCAAGTTGATGGAGGGTGAGCACCTGTCGTTGTTGCGCTTCGCGGTCCCCGTGTTGGTCGCAACTGGGATCAGTTGCGGTCTGGCAATTCGTTGGGCCATTGACCAATTCAACGACGAACGCGTTCTCTTTCGCGAGAGCGAACGGTTTCAGCCTTGGCGTGAGCTGTGTTACCGCTTGCGGCATCGGAGGGAGATGCCACTGCCGAGTCTGGCCATTACTTGCGGAATGCTGATTCTCATCGGACGATTTTTGCTGGGCTTGTTGCTCCCGGCCCCCACGAATTGGTGGGAGTTTTCCGCCATGACGATGGCGACCATGGTGGGATTGATCGCGGCGGTGCCGACCTTGTTGGCAGTATTATTCACGAAACGTCCGTGGCGTTGCCTGGGTCTGAGTGCGCCCCCCGACTGGAGTATGGGCGTGGCGGTCCTGTTGGCGCTGGCGTTGCATCCATGGGTAGTGATCGCGGGCGAGTGGGTGCGAGACGTGTATCCGGCGCCTGACGGTATCATGCAAGGGCTGCAGGGCCTGTTGTCAGGGGTCACGGCCAATTGGCAGTTGTTTTGGGTCTTGGCATTGGTCCCGGCCATTTGCGAGGAATTGGCCTTTCGAGGGTTTTTGCTGTCGGGACTGCGGGCCTGGTCCAGACCCTGGCGGGCGATCGTGGTATCGAGCGTGTTCTTCGGTTTGGCCCATGGAGTCATCCAGCAATCCGTCATGGCCACTTTGCTGGGACTGGTGCTGGGGTTCATGGCCTTTCAGTCGCGCAGTATCTGGCCGGCAGTCGCCTTTCACGCCACCCACAATAGCCTACTGTTTGTCGGCCCACAGTGGCTGGCCCAATGGCAGCGGTGGTACCCCCAACTGGATTCCATCCTATCGATGCGGGATGGCCAATATCAATTTCACTGGTCCCTACTGTTGATGTCGGCGGTGGGGAGTCTGACCTTGTTGGCTTGGTTCCGTGGAGTCCGTGCGGTGGAGGGAGTGGCCGACCAACCCGCCTTGATTTCCCACCACGGCGCGTTGCCGGCCGCGCCTTCGA
>SXHS01000298.1 GCA_005773145.1 Planctomycetaceae bacterium
ACTGGAAACACGGTTGGCGCCGAGAAACCATCGGGATGCGTCCGCACTCCCGCCGATCGCCGCATAACCTCATTTGCGTGGGACTCACTCGCTTGCGCTTCGTGCTTGTAGTTTTAACTCGTTCCCAGGCGGGAGCCTGGCAACGAGCGACAAGAAATCCTACAAGGCGTTGCCGCCCCTTTGGGCAGCGGGGCGCAGGTACCGCCCGCTGTTTTCGGGGGCTGGCGGATGCTATCGTGAATTATGATTTAAAATAGTGATCGTTCCGAACGGCCTCGGCCTGCAGGATTTCACACATTTGCAGTTACTGTTTTCGTATGTGGATTCGACGGCTCGGATAAGAGTATTTTGGTCATCGTGAGCTGTGCCCATGTCTAGCATTCGGGTCCCCAGCGCTGGCATCTTTCTGCTGCTCCTGCTGCCATATATTGCGGCCGTTGCAGATACACCATCAGGAGCTCCCCAGTCGGCCGTCCGGGGTGTGGACTGGTTTGAGTCCAAGGTGCGACCGATATTTGCCGAGCATTGTTATGAATGCCATTCCGGGGCGGCGAAGCCGCTGCAGGGCGGCCTGCAATTGGACACGGTCAGTGGTATTCGGCGCGGAGGGGATTCCGGACCGTGTTTGGTGCCGGGCAAACCGGCGGAAAGTCTCTTGATCGAGGCCGTTCGCTGCGAGGGTTTCTACCTGGAAATGCCCCCGGCTGGGAAGCTCGCCGAGTCGCTGATCTCGCGGCTTGAGATGTGGGTGGAAATGGGGGCGCCGCTACCAGATGCTGAGGTCGAGTTGGTCGAGTCGGCTCACGTGCCTCCGACGGCCCAGCGCGATTTCTGGTCCTTTCAGCCCTTGCGTCCGGTGGTAACGCCGGACGCCGCCACACGACCGTGGGTACGGCGGCGCGTGGATGCGTTTGTATGGGATCGATTGCAGCGGGAGGGATTGCATCCAGCCCCCGCTGCGGATCGGCGTGTTCTATTGCGGCGTTTGTATTTTGATCTCATTGGTCTGCCACCAACGGCGCACGAGATTGAGGCATTTGTGGCCGATGACGCCGAGGATGCCTGGCAACGTCGCGTCGATCAATTGTTGGCATCACCTCTCTACGGTCAACGTTGGGCGCGTCATTGGATGGACCTGATGCGTTATGCCGATCAAACGGCGACGTTTCTCAGCAAACTGGATCAGGCCTGGCGGTATCGTGATTGGTTAGTCGGAGCCTTGAATGACGACATGCCGTACGATCGATTCGTGCGCTTGCAATTGGCTGCGGATCATTGCCCCGACGCAGCGATAGAAGAATTGGCGGCCCTGGGGTTCTTGGGATTAAGTCCGGTGTATTTCAAGGAGTTGATGCTGAGTCCCGAGATCATCCAAGGAATAGTGGCGGATGAGTGGGAAGAGCGCGTGGATGCTATCAGCCGCACATTTCTGGGCCTCACGTTGGCCTGTGCTCGATGCCACGATCACAAATACGATCCCGTGACGACCGAGGACTATTACGCGCTGGCTGGCGTCTTGGCCAGTACCCGCATAATCGACCGGCCGGTCCTGCCCCCAGCGGAGGCCGCCGTCGTTCAAGCAGCCAAGCATCGCATCGAAGAGTGCGAACAGCAGATTGCGATGGAGAAGAAGCGTCAAAAGTCGAGCGCAGAGGGGAGCCCCGCCGGGGATCCGACAAAAGTCGCCGCCCTCGAGGCCGAAGTAGAAACGCTGAGAAATCACACACCTCATTTTAATGCGCCCGTGGTGCATGCGGTGGACGATGCTGCAGTGCATGTGGTTTCGGACGCGCAGTTCGCCACACGTCTCGACTATCACCCCAATGAGTCGCTTGATTTACACGTTCACATACGCGGAAATCCATCACGGACAGGACAACTGGTGCCACGACGATTCCTCGGGATCTTCGGGAGCGATGAGGCTGTATTGCCCTGGCGCGGGAGCGGGCGCCGAGAATTGGCAGACGCGATTGTGACATCCGGAGCCCCCTTGGCGGCACGCGTGATGGTCAATCGAATTTGGTACCATCACTTTGGCGTGGGACTCGTGGAGACTCCCAGCGATTTTGGCGTGCAGGGGGCTCGTCCGTCGCATCCGGAATTACTCGAAGACCTAACCGCGCGATTCGTCGAAGCGGGATGGTCCATGAAATGGCTTCATCGCGAGATTCTGCTCTCCGCTACTTGGCAGCAGACCAGCCAAGGCGTTGACCAGTCGTTGGCCGCCGATCCCAACAATCGGTGGTTGGGCCGCATGAATCGCCGGCGACTGGAGTTCGAAGCATGGCGCGACACCATGTTAGCCGTGTCGGAGCGACTGGAAACACGACTCAATGGTCCGCCGATTGATCTGAATCAATCCGACAACCGACGTCGCACTCTGTATGGCACCGTCGATCGCTACGATTTGTACGACGCATTTCGTCTGTACGACCTTCCGGATCCAGGCATACATAGTCCCGCACGACTCCTGACCACGACGCCATTGCAACAACTTTTTGTGCTGAATGGACCGCTGCTCATGCGTGAAGCTCAGGCGGTTGTGGACCTGATCGGTGCCAATACGGACACGCCGACAGAGACGGGAATCAAGCAACTTTATCACCAAGTCTTTGCCAGAAATCCCACCGACAGGGAGTTACAATGGGGTAAAGAGTTCTTGGCGTCGCCAGACGCGGCGGCTCGGCCCTTGCACGTCTATGTCCAGTCGTTGCTGGCCAGCAACGAGTTCCTATTTGTCGACTAATGGCACGAGCCGGTTTATGGCTGAGATGTTTTTGCCAACGCAAAGACTAAGACGAAGGTACCAAGATCCATGGAGTTATTGAGCTATTCACCATTGCTGTCGCGTCGACGATTCGTCGAAAGTCTCGGGGGTGGGTTGGGCACTTTGGCGTTGGCTCCCGTTGGGATGCAATCCATGGCTGCGGCTGCTGGAGCCAGTGCCGATGCTGGAAAAGGACCACCACATGGCGTACCCCGCGCGCGACGCGTGATTCAGCTCTTTATGAATGGCGGTCCGTTCCAAGGCGATTTCTTTGATCCCAAACCCGAACTGGCCAAGCACGAAGGGGAACGGCCCAAAGAGGTCGAGTTGCGCACCGAGCGTGCGACGGGGGGCTTGTTGGCCTCTCCCTTTCGGTTTTCCCCCCAGGGAGGCAGCGGTTTGTGGATCAGTGAATTGCTACCGCATCTTTCGCGATGGAGCGATGAATTGTGCGTGATTCGCTCGGTCTACACGGATAATCCCAATCATGGGCCAGCGCTGTACATGATGAATAATGGCACGATCACACCCAAACGTCCCAGTATGGGGGCGTGGATGTTGTATGGCCTGGGGACCGAGAACGAAAATCTGCCCGGATACGTCGTGTTATGTCCTGGTCGGCCCGTGCGATTCGCCGAGCTGTGGTGCAGCGCTTTCCTGCCGTCGGAATTTCAGGGGACCTATGTCAATCATTCGCGCATCACGCCCGAATCCATGATTCCCTACCTGCGAAACACGCAATTGGACTTGAACACTCAACGGCGCCAACTGGATTTATTGCGCAATTTGAATCAAGAACACCTGCGAGACCGAGGCGCGGACACCGCGTTAGAAGCCCGAATCCAGACCATGGAAACGGCATTCCTCATGCAGTCGAAAGCCAACGAAGCCTTTGATATTCGCTTGGAAACCGAGGCCGTGCACGATGCATACGGCCCAGGATCCTTCGCCCAAGGCTGCTTATTGGCGCGGCGGTTGGCCGAGCGTGGGGTGCGATTCACCCAGGTCTATTTTGGCGATGAGCAACCTTGGGACACGCACAGTAATCACCATGCAAAGGTTCGCCAATTAGCCCAACAGATCGATCAGCCGATTGCCGCCCTGCTGCAGGACCTAAGCCAGCGGGGCATGTTGGAGGACACCCTGGTGATTTGGGGCGGGGAGTTCGGCCGCACTCCCACGTCGGAGGGTGGCGGCGGTCGAGACCACAGCCACTATGGCTTCACCATGTGGATGGCCGGAGGGGGAGTCCGAGGGGGCGTGACCTACGGAGAAACGGATGCGTTTGGCCTGCGGGCGGTGCAGGACAAGGTCCATATTCATGACCTACATGCGACCATCCTCCACCTGCTGGGCCTTGATCACGAACGACTCACTTTCCGCTACGCGAGTCGCGACTTCCGACTCACCGACGTGCATGGACGTGTCATTCGCGAAATCCTCACTTGATGCTCCCCCGATCCCCGGCACTCAGCATCCCTACAACTCAGCGTCCCTACAACTCAGCGCCGCTCCGCGAACTGCCTCAGGCCGTCGATTTCGACAGCTTCCCCCGCCGGGACGGCCGGTGTACACTGACGGACAGATTCTCGCGGCACATGGCGTGCGCCGCGGGACAGAACACCAACCACAATTTTAGTATCTGGTAGGAAACCATGGGTCAACGCGACGATCATTGGAGCAACGTGGCCAATCGCCTCGGGTTGGGGCCAAGTGAGCCGGAGTCGGTCGCCCCGCCGACTGACAGTCGCCCAGCGGACCTCAGCGGTGGGGCCTCACCGGTCGGAGCCATGCCCAGCGTGGCATCCGGCAGCTCGCGCCCGACGCCTTCCAGGGATTCGAGTGCGGGACCTGGTCATGGATCAGGGGCCAAGGGGCTCGCTGCTAAGTCGCCCGGTGGGGCGTACGCATCGCCACCACGTCGTAATTGGCAGGATGTCGCGAGCCAACTAGGCCTCCCCAGCGTGGCCGGCGCACCGGCCGAAGCGGAACCACCTAGGGCCGCGCCGCGGGCGCACGGGTCACCACCTCGCTCTGCGCCCCCCTCGCGATCCATCGCCCCGCCTGCAGAATCACCATCAGCCGTCGATCCGTCGTTGGAGTTTTTGGAAGAAGTTCCCGAGTTCCATGCGTCGGACGACCGTGATTCAAACCGTGATTCAAACCGTGATTCCGACCGTGCGGAGGAGACGGATGAGAATGGCGAACGGCCGCCCCGCCGAGGCCGTCGTCGCCGCCGTGGGCGAAGACGGGGGGGAGCGAGTGGGGAACGAGAGACTCGGTCCGCCTCAGACTCTCGCGAGCCGTTAGGGACTTCCGAGGTTTCCGAGGATGCCTTGGGGGCGCGAGACCGGCAAGCGAGTGAGTTGGACGAGGCGGATCGTTTCGGAGACGGCATCGGCGATTCCTCGCAAGGGGCCGCCGGGAAGGAATTCGGAGCCGAAGGGGAAGCGGATTCGGGCGAAGAGCGCTCGCGGTCGGGGCGCGGTGGCCGTCGCCGTCGTCGAGGGCGTGGCGGACGTCGCCGAAGTGAAGGGGCTGCGACCTCCGAATCGACGGAGATTGCCCGGACCACGGGCGAGTCCATGGCCAGCCCGCGTCCACAGCCGTCCGTTGCGGGCGAGCCGTCGGCAACCGATCTCGACCATGGCGAAGAAGGGGACGATGACGCAACGCATCGTTTCGACCGCAAATTGCCCTCGTGGCAGGACACGGTCGGCATCGTTGTGGAGCGAAATGTACGCAATCACGCCAGGGCAGGGCAGGGTACTGGAGGTCCGCGTGGGGGCGGTGGCGGAAGACGCCGCCGACCGGGAGGGAACCGTCGGCCCTAGAGCCGACGGATATGCCACTGGGGAAGTGGCGGCAGGCATCTTGCCTGCCGATGGTGGAAGTGGCGGGAGGCATCTTGCCTGCTGATGGTGGCGTTTAGTGAAGGTCATCACAGGCTGGAAGCCTATGCCACTGTTCACAGGCTGGAAGCCTAGGCACTGGGTTAGGGGTGGACGGATATGCCGGCAACCGCTTTTTCCACCGCCTTAGGATGGATGGCCATTTCCTGCAACTCGCGTGGGGCGGCCCTGCAAAGGCTTGTGTTCGGTCTTCCCAGTAATTCAGCCGCCTGGGAGGCGTTGTTGGGATCCGCAGCGCATGCTCCTGCGGGTGACTCGGTGAGCCTTAGCTCATTATCGCGTCTGGTCGACTCGTTGCAGGCACTGGCGGAGGGGATTCCGCAAGACTTTTCACGGATCGAGGTGGACCTGGCAACGAGGTCCCCGTTTCAGCGGCGGATTTTGCATGCATGCCAGCAGATCCCGTGGGGGACCACATGGACCTATTCCGAGCTTGCCGAATCATGCGGCTATCTGCGAGGCGCGCGTGCGGTCGGCAACGTCATGGCCTCGAATCCCCTTCCATTGATCATTCCCTGTCATCGCGTGGTGGCCGCCGATGGCCGGCTGGGCGGCTTTTCCGCACCCCAGGGGACCTTGATGAAACGCCGATTGCTATCAATGGAAGGCGTTAACTGCACTCGACTATCGCGTGTGAAACTTTAGCGATGTTGCGGATCGTGCTTTTTTTCCGGATTATGCTGGTTCGTACCTATTGTATCGGTCGATACGGTGATTGAGTGGGCGAGTTGCGCCCGACCTAAATCCCGATCATCGTAACCGGTGCTGCATGGTTCGTTGGAAACATCTGCTGAAATGGGTGTGGTGCCTGACGGCATGCACCTCGATTGGGTGTCACGCGGGCCGAGACGCCTTTTATGTCGATCCGCTGCCTGACCAGCCGATCAGTCCCTCGGCCACCGAACTGGAACTGCCGACCGTCGCGTCAGAGCGGTCCGTGGATTCACTCACGCCCGCTGCGCCGCGGACCCTGGCTGAGGCGGAAACCACGGAGTATTGGGATCTTAGTCTGCAAGATGCCATTCGGATTGCACTCAGCAACAGTCGCGTGATGCGTGACGTTGGTGCGCGTATCGTCAACCAGCCCCCGAGTTCGCAGCTATCAAATACCGTTTACGATGCTGCCATTGCGGAAGCAGATCCCGTCCGGGGCCCGCATGCAGCGCTGTCGGAATTCGACGCTCAGTTTGCGACCAAGTTCATTTACAACCATGCCAATGTTAACGACGACAATAACAGGGCTCGGGCCCACCATTTTCCGTTCATGACGCTTGGGTCTGCGACACTGGCCGACGACTTCTACATGGCGCAGCTTGAGCTGTCCAAGAAGGCTGCGACCGGGACCCAGTATGCGGTAAGGAGCACGAATTACTATCTCGAGGGAGACTTTTTTGCGAGAACGGCCCACTTGTACAATCCGGGGGTTGAGTTGGAGGTGCGTCATCCGCTTTTGCAGGGGGGGGGCATTGATTTCAATCGAATTGCCGGTCCGCGCAGCGTCCCTGGCATCTACAACGGCGTGGTGCTAGCGCGACTCAACACGGACATCGCATTGGCTGATTTCGAACTGGCGGTAACCAATTTTTTGGTTGACGTGGAACGCGCCTATTGGAACTTGCACTATGCATACCGCGATTTGAACGCCAAGAAGTCCTCTCGCGACGCATCCTTGGAGATCTGGCGGACGGTTAAACGCAAATACGAAGCGGGCGCTGAGATGGTGGATGCGGACGATGAGGCCAGCGCCCGGGGACAGTACTACCTGTTACAGGGCGAGGTCGAGGACAGTTTGGCGGGGCGAGAGACGCTGGCCAACGTGGCACTACCCACGACGGGGGGCGTCTATGCAAATGAACGTCGACTACGCGTCCTCATGGGGCTCCCTGCCAACGACGGTCGTCTGATTCGGGCGACGGATAGTCCGGTACAGGCACCGGTAACCTTTGAGTGGATCGCGTCGTGCGGCGAGGCCATCGATCGAAGGGTCCAACTGCGCAAACAGCGTTGGATCGTCAAACGACGGGAACTGGAATTGGTCGCCTCTCGCAACTTCCTGCTGCCCAAACTGGACTTGCTGGCCAACTATCGTACTAGTTGGCTGGATAGCCAGCTGGTGACCCCCGACAACAACCCGATTCATGTGCATTTCGGTCTCAATCGACTGGACTTGGAAGGAGACATGCACCAGGCTTCAGCCGGATTGCAGTTCTCGGCTCCGTTAGGATGGCGCAAGGAACTTGCGGCCGTGCGACACGCCGAATTGACCCTGGCTCGCGAGCGGGCCGTATTGCGAGAACAAGAGCTGCAGATCAGCCACGAATTGAGCGCTTCTATTACCGAGTTGGACCGCGCGTACCATCAAATCAGCGCCACCTACAACCGCTTTGTTTCCGCCCAGCAGCAGGTTGCCGCACGCCGTGCGAAATACGATAAAGGCGCACTCCAACTCGAATTCTTACTGGACGCACAACTCCGCAGCGCGGAGTCCGATTCGATCTATCACAAGTCGTTGGTGGACTACAATCTTGCCCTGACCAACGTGCACCTACAGCGAGGATCGCTGTTGGAATACAACGGCGTGATCATGGCGGAGGGTCAATGGCCTGAAGCGGCCTACGCAGACGCCTTGAAGCAGACGAGTCGCTGGCGCGAATTGGAGCAAGACCGAGTGAAGCGATCTTCGACCGTCAGCCAAGGGCCCTACCCTCAGGTTTGGGAGCCCGAGACGGAGACCGTGGTGGGCGAAGCAACGGAGGTACTTCCGAACGAGTCGCCAAGCAGTTCAGAACCGGGCACAGAGGAAGCGTTGCCAGCTCCTAACCGCACGGAACCTTCGAGCGGTGGCAAGTCTCCGACCGAGGCCAACGAAGTGGCGCCGGTCTCCTACCAGGCCGAGACGCCTGCGGATGGCGTCGCCTTGCGGCCGCTAACGGCAGACGACCCGCCGCTAAGACGACTACCGACGACACCCTAGCCGTCGATGGCTGCCGCACGGTTGCAGCCGTTATCATGGGGCCGGGGCAGATCAGGGCTGCCAAACACGGTTACGATTCGACCGCCACAGATGAAAGGTGGATCGAGGCGAAGGCCACCAGCATGTTGTCGGTACACATCACATGCACAACGAATCGCTGGCCCGTAGGGTGATGGTGGATAAGGATATGGCGTCGATCGACATCGAGTGCCTCGAAGTCCAACGGGCGGCCGGCCAGACCGGTACCGAGTGCCTTGCCCACTGCCTCTTTCGCACACCATAAACTCAGCCAATCGTTATGCCGCGTCGCATCGCCAGCTTCATGGACTTCCGCTAGCCCCACTCCGACCATCTCCCGTTCTTCGGCAGTGGTAAAATGGGGAATGATCTCCTCGATGTCGCGGTTGAGCGGCTCGATGTCGACGCCAATCGGATAATTGGATGCGGCCGCGAAGGCACGATCCTCCGTGTGCGATATGCTTAATTGCGGCGGAATGATCGAAACGTCTCGCATCACGGCGTAGGGTTGCCCCGACTCGTCATTGAGGATGGAGATGTCGAGTGGATGCAGAACGACCGTATCACAGAATCGGGCCAACCATTTTCGGACAGCGTCTTTGGCGGCCAGCCGTCCCCAGAGCCATTGCCAACGACGCCGCGGGGTCTCGAGCCGCGCAAAGATGGCTTCCTCTTCGCTATTCAAACATAGACGGGCCATCCAATCAAAGTTGCCCCCCGGCACTTCTTCCTGGCTCACCCAAGTCACCACCGTGTCCTGCAGTTCGTCTGCAAGGTCCAGATCGTGCGAAATATAATTGTTAACAGGATCTCGTTGTGCCTCGATGCCACGAATCGTCCAATCAAAGATCCATTGACTGAATCCCTGAATTCGCATCCAAACACGGCCGGACCCGTCCTGGACTTCTACGTCCGTAGTGACAACCTTCGCGGCATTGCGCGCTGTAACCGATTCGATGCGGGTCCGGACGCGCGTGCCGTGGCTCGGCGTTGGGCGATACAATTCGAGTTTTCGAAATCCCGTGGGAAGGGCGTAGCGGCCCTGGCCACGCACCCACAGCCCGAGCAATTGGGCAATCCCATCCAAGATGACGGGATCGAGCAGGAACTGTGGATTCGGAATGGAACGAAACCATTCGCCCCAAGGGAGTACGACCAGCTCCGCGTCGCCCCCCGTTGGTCCGACACGATCCAGCCCGGCAATGCATTGCAGACGGGGTCCATTAAAGGAGTGCCGGTCACGGTAGATTTCCTCCACACCAAAGATCCAATGGTCGGACTCGTCTCGCTCAGAAAACGCCATTTCAAGCTGCTGCTCATAAACGGAGCCGAACCGAAATTCAGCCGACGAGTTCGACTCGCCGTTGGAAAACATTTCAGCGCGAACCGTAACCACTCCTGCGGACTCGTCCACGACGGCCACCTTCGCTTCGATGCGCACGGGGAGCTGCCGAGAATCTCGCATGGCCGCCCACCGCAGGGCTCGCATGCGTTCCACGCCGATCAGTGCCAGCCCGGGTGCCAGACAGGACGCCGTCTCCGCCAGCGCCTCGACCATCACGGCCATGGGGAGCAATGGAAGACACGACTCGAGCGGCTTGTGTTGCTGCGCGTTGATGAACACATGGTCGTGTAGGAAGTAGTCCTCGTCGAGATCATACACGCGTTCGGTGACAATCGATTCTCCCTCGGTCCAGGCAACGACGTGTCCGACAAGCGGCAAGTGGCCGCTGGCAGGAACGAGCATCGCGGAGACGGTCTCGTCGAATGCCAGCTCCGAGTGATTCCTCGCTTCGCTTTCCGCCGGATCCATTTGCTGCGTGGTCATCACCGACGGGACGCCTGCAGTGTCTCGTGCGTGTTGGCAGGCCCACTCGGCCAACTCCTTGCCGAACGGGTAGACATCCAGACGCAACGGCATCAGCAGGGTGCGTTCCGGAATGGCCGGCTGAACTGGGGTTGCCATGAACGTCTGCCGGTAGCGGTGCAAGGCGGGCAGATCAAATCGAACTCCGCTGACAAACAACGTGGCACAAAGCCGATGCAGCTGCGTCAAAGGATCTCGGTCGTCGACATCCAGCGACTCCAATACCGCATCGTCGCCGGGGAGCACATTTCTAAAGGTGGAAGCCATGCCACCATTTCCAACTTGTACGAATACGTTGGCGCCGTCGTCGTACATGCGTTTCAGAGTTTGCCAGTAACGCACGGCATGATCTAAATTGGACATGGCGGTCTGCCGAACCTCGGCCGGTGCAACTGGAAATAGACTCTCGGTAATCGCCGAATAGGTCGGCTTTCGGGGCGTGGAGAAACGATAGGGCCGTTCCCAAATCGCCTTCAGTTCATGAGCCACATACGATTGATGGGGAGTGTGTACCGCGGGAAACGGCAGCTTGGTGGCGGCAATGCCCAGCTCGCGGCATCTCTGCACCAAGCCATCAATCTCCTCAGCCGGTCCCCCCACCGCCTGCGCGTTGGGGGCGACATGGATCGAAATGGTAGTTCCGGGCAATTCCGCGAGCACTTCTGCGAGACGATCTTCCGTCGCCAGCACGAATGCCGAGCGACTGTCGGATCGCAAATCACCCTGTTCCGTCAGCGCATCCCATAAGCCGGGCATCAATTCGTCAATGTCCATCGCGCCCGCGGCACAAAGCGCCGCCAATTCGCCCTGACTCTGCCCCATGAACATGGAGACCGGAATCCCCAGGAATTCGATTAGTTTCCAGCTGAGCCAGTTTCCCACGGTGATGCCACCCAGCGACAGATTCGCCAGCGTGGGGGTCCCCGCTGAACTTGAGCCGGTCGCTTCCGTGGACACGGTGGGGGACGCAAGCCGCTGATTGAGCGATTCCCGGACCTCGGGTGAAAATGTCGTTGGTGGCGCAAGGATCAGGCTCGTGGGGAAGAGGTCCTGTGGGTGCTCGTTGCGGAGTTCCCAAACGTCCATCTGTTTTCGCAATTCCGGATAGTGCAGGCAGAGAGCCATCAAATGTTGGGAGTAGTTTCCCGACAAGCCTGGAAACGCGGTGCCAGGAAAGACGGCTGCGACCGTCGGTTGATGGTTGACATCCACGCATCGATAGGAAACAGCCTCGATATCTCGGAACGAGGGATGCTCCTCGGCCTCCAGACGTTCCCGACACACGGCGAGCAGTTCTTGCGCGTGCCGCACATGATCACAGACCAGCGCCAAGCGATAGGGTTGTTGGTCGACCTGCGAGCAGGTTTCGGCTGCCAATCGAGCCAGGCAACCCACCGCCTGTTCCAGCGAGAGCTTTTCTGCCAAGTTGGCCATCTGCTCGCATAAGTGCTGGCGTGACGAGCCCGCGAATACCAGCAACTCACTGGCGCGGATCACCTGGTCCACGAACGGCCGGGGGCGAATGGGAATTGAAGCCGATTCGACAACCTCTTCGAGAATGGTATGTGCATTGATGCCACCAAAACCGAAGGCGTTGATCCCCGCGCGGCGCGGTCCCTGCCGGGACGGGTGCGTCCACGCTCGCGCCTCGCCATTCAGATAGAACGGCAAGTGCTCGAGATCCTGGTGGGGTTCCTCACAATGCAGACTTGGTGGAAGTACTTTGTTGGACAGCGCCAAGGCAACTCGGATCAGCGATGCCATGCCCGCCGCAGGCATCGTGTGGCCAATCATCGATTTCACCGATCCCATGGCACGTTGCGGCAGCCCGCTGGTCCGTGTGCCGTAAAAAGACTGAATCGTGGACAGTTCGACGGCATCGCCAACTGGAGTGGCCGTGCCGTGTCCTTCCAAGTAACTGATGGAGTCGGGATGGACTCCGGCATCTGAGTAGGCATTGCGCAACGACTGGAGTTGCCCAGACATCGCGGGGCTCATCAGGGATACCTCGCGACCGTCGCTGGCCGTACCGATGCCCTTAATCCAAGCATAAATACGGTCCCCATGTGCGATCGCATCCGCGGCCCGTTTCAGCACCACGGCCCCCGCCCCCTCGCCGGCTAACAAACCGTCCGCATGCCGGTGGAACGGCCGTATCTGGTTGCTGGGAGAGAGAGCGCCAATCTGTTGAAAGACGTACCAGAACGTTGGGGTCTGAAAGAGATGAATCCCACAGACGACCCCCACCTCGCTCTTTCGCATCCGCAACCGCGCGACAGCCTGATCAAGTGCGACCAAAGACGAGGCGCAGGCTGCGTCGACAAGGTAGGAAGTCCCCCGCAAATTCAGACGATTCGCGGCACGCCCGGCCACTAGATTCGGCATGCCCGTCGCCGAGCTATCCGCGCCGCCATTGGGGGGCATAGCCGCAGACATCTCCTCCGCTAATTGAGCCAACTGACTCTTCGTCCAATCTGGAAATTTCTTGGCCAAGAAGGCCATCAAGTGCGGAAACAGATCGACGTGAAAATACCCTTCGCACATCTTATTGGTGGGATAGCCTCCTCGGCCAATGATCAAATCGCACCGTTCGCGCAAGGGACTGTCGCTGGCAATTCCGGCATCGGTCAAGGCGTCGGCGATCACGGCCAAAGCCAGGAATTGATCGGGATCGCCGTCGTGAACGTTCTTTGGCAAAACGCCCAATTTGAGCGGATCAAATCGATAACTTTCCGGAATAAAACCGCCTCGCGAACAGGTCATATATCGTACGGGATCATCGACCAATAGCTGATTCAGCGCCCCATTGAGACGCCCCGGCGGGATCTCGCGAATGGCATCCACGCCATTCACATTGTTGCTCCAGTATTGATCAAGTCCACTCGCGGAGGGAAACACGCATCCCATTCCCACGATGGCAATGTCATGTTCGTTCATATTTTCAACCCCGCGTAATTCTCTAGAGCCTGGGCATCACCCGCAGCAATCAAGACTTCAGGGGAGGAATCGTCCGCACGACGCAATTCATTCATGAGGCAATCCGCCCCTTCGACCTGACCAATGAGGCCGACATTCTGCTTGCGATACAGCCGCTTCAGTTCTTCCGTTACCATGCCGCCATCCCAAGGGCCCCAGTTGATGGCCACCACCCGCCCTGGCCAGTGGTGATCGAGATGTGCCGCCAATTTATTGAGATACTCATTGGCCGCACTGTAGTCGACCTGACCAGCCGTCCCCAAACGGCCAGAGACAGACGAGAACAACACAAAGAACTTCACGTTGGCACTGTCCAGCTTCTGAGCTAGCACATCAGCACTATGAACCTTGGTGTGATAGACACGCGAGAACGACTCCTGCGACTTGTCACGGATCAAACGGTCCTCCACGACGCCCGCGCCATGAATCACGCCGTCGATACGTCCGTGCTTCGCATAGAGGCTTTCAATCAGCGCACCAAAGGCCACCGAATCGCGTACGTCCACGGCATGGTATTCAACCTCGGACCCGGCTTTTCGAATGGCCGCTAGTCGCTGAGCGATCTCGCGGTCTTTGAGAATCCGTTGTAACCGCCGCTCAATCGCGGCCGGCTTGACGGTTGGGTCCGTCGACCGCATCGATTGAATTAAGTAAGTACGAAGGGGGCCGATATCGACGAGTGCCGCCGAGTCGGCCGGCTCGGGAATCGGCAATGGACTGCGTCCGACCAGCACCAGGCGCGGCTGGCACTCCTCCGCCATCCGCTCGGCCACGGCCGCCGTCACCCCATTGGCGCCCCCCGTGATCAAGATGACGGAGTGCTGGTCGAAGGGGAGCGGCGCGACGGGCTGCGCCAGCGCGTTCGTGGCTTGGCCGGTGACGCGCCACCGACCCCGTTCGTCGACCCCCACCTCCACCAGCGAGTCCCCCGCGCGCAGTTCCACCAAGATCTGCTCAACCTGCGCTGTGGCCGGAAGCGAGAACGCGAGATCAAGGTTTTTTACTTGTACCCCGGGCCATTCTTTGCTGGCCGTTTTGCTCATGCCAACGGAGGACGCCTGCACAACCGGTACGGGTGCCGCCACGTCGAATCCCATACGTCCATTGAGCGATGTGACATTGAGGAATACGGCCCCCGGCCCACTCGCCGCCTGCCGCATCGGCGCCTCAAAGCTGCGGAGGATGTTCAGCATCCAAGTTGTCAAGCGATCGGACGCCTTCGCATCGCCGCCGCCAGATTGTTGGAACGAATCCAGCATTGGCAAGAGATTAATTACCGCCACACCAACAGGCGTGGAGCCTTCCGGAAAAATATCCCCCCGCCAGCGGATTACCGCATCGGGATCGGAAAAATCAATCCCCACGGCGCCTGCGGGCAAAGGACTTGTATCGTCCGGCACAACCAGCTGGATGTCCGCACCGCGCGAGTGCGTCCGGAAGGCCTCAACGACCGCTGATCCTAATGATTGAGGATTACCCAGCACCAAGACGCGCTGATACTGGGTTAATTTTTTTTTTCGGCGTCTCCATTCAGCGGCGCAGCCGACGCATGCGTGGCGTATCGTTGGATGGGAACCGACCCAGCGACCGAATCGGAACGGTCTGCAGCTTGCGACGCTTGCTCCGACGCCCCACTGGCTAGAAAACTGTTGCGTTTACGATCGTACATTCGTACGATGTCGCCCAGCGTCTTCATTTCCGCGAATTCACTCAAGCTCTCCTCTTCACTGCCTGAATCGCCACCTGGCAGAAACCGATGGTAGCGGGTCAGCGAGCTGAACACTTCGACCGTCTTGATGGAGTCGATCCCCAGGTCGGCTTCCAGGAGTGCATCTTCCTTCAACATGTCGAGCGGATACCCGGTTCGGGCACTGATCGCATCCAAAAGGTCCTGGCGAAATTCGTCCGTACCCGGAGGCGCGTCAGCTGACGACGGTGTTGTCACAGCGGCAACCTCAGCCGGCTTAGTGGCGGATGCCGCGCTGGGAGTGGCCGCCACTGGGGACACGTTCACGCTGGCTTGCTGGTTGATTTCGGCTTCACGCGTGACGAGCGCTGCCGTGCCGTTCTTGGCCGGCGGCGATGGGGCGACCGTACGCGTGGCCGCCGGGGCCACCACCCGCGGAACCGGTGCGGCCGCCGGAGCGGCTGCGTAGGGGCCGTTGATCGGTGCTGCAGGGGGCACATGATGCGTCGTGGGGGCCGAAGCGGCACGCGGTGCGGCAGTGCTCGCCGTGGCAACCGGCCTGGCCGCAAGCCGCTGTTGCATGACCGTAGGCACGCCAACGGGCAGCGCGAATTGCGCGATCTCCGGCGTCGCCAGACACGTCATCAGCACACGTTCCTGCAGATCGAGAAAGCGTTGGCTGGTCACTGCATGTTGCGTTTGCAACTCCAACCACTGCGACATCACTTGATTGAACTGCTGTAGGATCGGCCCGGTGGGCAGCATCTCAGGTTGCAGCGTCGCAGGTTGCGCAGGCGTCGCGGTGGAGGTGGGATTCGTAGCGGATTCTTGGGAAATCATAGGTGACGGTCCTAACACGGGGGAAGACACACGGGCCCCTGAAGCGCGGCCCGACTGAGATTCATTCGCATGGTTGGACGCAAGCTCGGCCGCGGGGCTTGCCCCGAGGGTCCGAGGCGACCTGTCCGGCCTCGCCATCGCGCGCGGCCGACCTTCGCTGACGGGCACCGGATGACCGGTGGCCCCGATAGGATTGCCATTTGCTTGCGTCATTTCTGATGTTTGCGACGCCTGCCCCACCGCCGATTCTCCCATGATTGGGGAAATCCGTCCAGCAGGCGTCGAGGATTTTGATTCGGTACCCGTCGACACAACGGACTTGGGGCTTTCCGCTCGAACATTGGGAACGGTAGCAACGGTCGCATGTGCCGCTGGCGATGGCGGGGAACCGGTCGGGCGGGGCGTCGGCTCATGCCATGGCTTTGCTCGACTGCTGTTGACCAACCAATCGGTAGGCTTGCGCGTTCGCTGTTGTTCGACGCGCCGCAACAATTCTCGGACGCCGCCGTTAGCAAAGGGACGTCCGGTGAACCATGCGGCCATGCGGACAGGGAGGCCCAACGCAGCCAAACGCCCCATCAGAATTCCCCAATGTCGCCAGCCGTCGCCAGCCGGCGCGCAAGGTAGGGCCCAATGCTCGTTGGCGGCAAGCGTTTTTCGGACGAAATTCGTCAAGGCACTACCGGGCCCCACTTCCACGAAGACGCGGACGCCGTCGTGATGAAGACGCTGCACTTGCTGCACAAATTGCACGGGCTCGGTTAAATGGCGCGACAATAAAGCACGAACTTCGTCCGGCCGATCGGGATACGGAGCGGCAGTCGTGTTGCTGTAGACCACGCACTCGGACGTCGAAGCGAACGGCATCTCCCGCAGGCAGTCCTCCAAGGGTGGACCGGCTGCAGAAAGAGCTGGGGTATGGAAGGCGGCCGTTACGGGAATCCGCCGCGTGGTTAAGCCACGGGCCCCAAGGTCACGCACGACCTGCTCAATGGCCGGTATGGGGCCGGCAACGACCACCTGATCCGGCGCGTTGACATTGGCGATTCGCACGTCGTCCGCCAGGCTCTGCAGTGCGTTCACCACATCCGCCACAGACGCCGAAACCGCCGCCATGGCACCCGGCTGATCGCTCCCCGCTTGATGCACGGCCCGTCCGCGCACCGCCGCTAGTCGAAATAGTTCCGACGGGGAAATCGCCCCGGCTGCGGCGAGTGCGACATATTCGCCAAAGCTATGCCCTGCCGCGAATCTGGCCTGGATGCCAAACCTCTGCAGGAGCTGATGGGTCAACATGTCGGCCAGAGCCATGGCCGGCTGCGCGACGCGTGTGTCGTTCAGCTCTTCTTGTTGGCCCCTTCGAGCCGATTCATCAAACACCGGCACCGGAAAAACATAACGGGAAAGAGGCTTCGGCAGTAACTCGGCCAATTCGCGATCGGCCTGCTCA